>SLKL01000222.1 GCA_007134625.1 Saprospiraceae bacterium | reverse complement strand
TTTCTTCTTGATTTTCAAAAACGATACGAGATCCAATATTTGATTTATATTGGAAAAATAGACCGTTCAACGCAAAATTATACATATACCGAAGGTGTCGCTCTTCGAGAAAGGTATCGGAGAGATTGAGGGTGTCAATATTTGTTTGACTATTTAGTTTATCTATTGATATAGTGGTGAGTATAAGAATAACGAAAAGCCATTTCATCTGCATAGCCTATATTTTATCTGTGAATATTATTTTCGCACAATATAAGAGTTTTGCAGTAATCCGGCAAATGACTTTAGCTCTATATGCCACGTATGAACTCTCTCCTATTGTTCCAAATACCCGCTAATCAATTACATTTTAAGGATGGGATATCTATGGTGCCGCCCATTCTTTTAAAGTCAGTTCCAATTCCGAAGAAAAATGGAGAAGTTACCCTTCTTGGGTAAACCCAACCCGTGCTCTCACACCATTCAAATTCATAGATTTGAGTACTCCTGCCGGCAAATTCCGGACTATACATTAAAGGGAAAGTAGTATTTATGGCTATGTAAATTAGTTTGTCCTGTTTAATAATATTTGAGAATAGCACTACGTATCTGACATTAAGAGTCTTAAAGACCATTTTATCTAATTTAGGATACAATTCTTTTCTAGTAGGTGGATGGTCAATCTTGATAAAGTCAATATCGAACTGGGATATTAAACCATTTTTTACTGCAGGATGCTCGAAATTATTTATTACTTCTACTTCTTGCAGATTATTAGGTTGCATAAATAATTCTATGTCTTTAATCCTTAAAGGGAAGATATAGTCTAATATCAATACATGTTCATTTGGTGTGCGTTCTTTAAGAGAGTAAGGAGTTTGAATGTCTAATGCTGCCCATTTATACTGAAAAAAAGAATTATTCAACGCAAAATTATACATATACCGAAGGTGTCGCTCTTCGAGAAAGGTTTCGGATAAATTAACTGTATCTACCTTAACCTGTGCCTGAGCTTTCCAGAAATTAATGATGAGAGTAATCGTAAAAAATACTATTCTAATTAATCGCATGCATTAAAGTTTTTATGTATTCCAACATTGCTATAAAAATGGTCTAATAATTCCTGAATTCCTACATATACTTTATCGTGGCCTATTGCATCGATATGGCTAAACCACCCTGATTCATAAAGAATATCCAAGGGAAAACCATGTAGAACTATACCAGCATAATCATTGGGTGATCCTAGTCTACCATTTGCTTCCCAAAGTGATCGAGTCATTAATTCAATGTAATGTGCTAACATGAGTTCATGTTGATCTTCCCAATTGACACCATCATAGCCCATTTCTTTTAGCAGTAATGAAAAGGCATGTTCATTATCATCATAATTTGTCCAGCCATAATCTTCGATAAGTCTACGATAAATGTCTGCATGAATCAATTCATGAAAAAAGGTCTCCAAGAGAGAAAAAGTTGAGAGTGTTTCGCATTTGTCAGAGTTAAAATACATAGTTATTTGAGGAGTTAGATAATTATAATTGTCAACTGTTACAAAAGCATTCGCATTTGATATAATATTAGGTTGGTCTTCAAAGGAAGTGATTCCTATAATGAGATTTCTATCATTTGCTAGATCATCACCTAGAAAGGCATCTAAATACTCACAAATTATATTAGTTGACAATGGGTGAAAATCATCCCCTGTTAAAATATCCATCAAGCACTTTAGTTTTGGGCAATCCCTTATGTTATTCATAATCACATAATCCTCCTCCGCTACTAAATCATTAAAGGTATTATTTATATTTTCATAAGTTATGGTAATGTTTTCCAAATGACCAGGAATCTCGATAGACCCTCCTTCAAATATAGTAATTATCTCCCCTTCGTCACAGATGATTTCAAGTAAGTTTTCGATTAATTCCTCTGTTGTTAATTCTGAATCGCAAAACACGAAATTATTTTGTCCCAATTGATTAAGGTATTCTAATGCTTGATCTGTTAACAAAAATTGATGACAATCGTCATTTATGGTAAAAGGATTAATGGGATTATTCCTGGGTTTCTCATCGCCTAATCCGGAAGTTGAACTAGAACCACCGGAATTCGATCCCGGCAATTCAAAATCTGGAACTGAAAAGCCACCTCCACCACTAGGTCCTAATTCACATGGTACTATTGAGTGAACCCAATCATATACTATGTGTACCCCATCTTCATCAAAATACCTATGAGCTTCAACTGAGTAGGATAATACGACCGTCCTTTCATCGGCTGAATGAGAATTGTTGTTATGATCCAGATATTCAATTATCCAATCATTGACTGCTGTAAAATACCGGGAGTTTCTGGTTGCTTGATAATTGCTAAATTTAACTAGCGTAAGCAGGGCTAATGGATCTATATTGTTAGTTGGCGATTGGTTTAATAAGCTTATGCCTAGGTCAACCGGGGCAAAGGAAAAGTGTCCATAGGTTCCATTGGCAAAATAAAAAATAAATGACGTAATTTCATTATCCTTAACCAAAGGAAGAGTTAATGCATATTCTGTATCTGAAGTAACATTAATGGTTGCAAAATTAATTCTCGGGTGACCCCAATTTTGCGATAAGGTTTCATATTGTTGTAGAAATACGGAGTCTGAATATAACTCTAAAAGAACGTATTTATATAAATCTAAAGGGGGAAATCTTACAAATTCTAATTCTGGATTTGAAGTCCTCATTTCAGCAGGAAAAATATTGTAGTTAGTGGGAGGTAAAGTGTTAGAATTCTTATCAAAAATCTCCTTCTCACAGGAATAAAATACCATCGCGGTTAACAAACTAAAGATTAGTATGTACCATATACCTTGATGTCTGATGTCTGATGTCTGATGTCTGATGTCATTTTTATAGGATTTTTTATAAAAGAGAAACCCAAATATAACGACGTTTTTTTATTTTCCAACAATATTTTAATGTTTTTTTATTTTACCTCCTCCTCCGCACAACCCAAAAAAATCCCTAACTTAGCCCTCCCAAAAATAAGCATATGGACGCAAAGGATAAAACAGTCTGGAAACCGGATAATGATCTATTGGAGAGCTCTAACCTTACTCACTACCGAAAGTGGTTGAATGAAAAGGGGTATTATGATGGTGAGAATTTTGACTATGAGGCCTTGTGGAAATGGTCGGTGGCAGATGTGAGCCTGTTCTGGAAAACTATAGCCGAGTATAATGGGCTGGTTGAGAAGATAGACAAAAGGGATGTGCTCACCTTTGATGACATGCCCGGTGCGAAATGGTTTAGTGGAATGCCGATCAATTATGCAGCTCAGGTTTTTTCTAATGCTAACAATCGATATCCTGCGCTAATGGCAATGAGTGAAACACGACCATTGCAATCCATAAGTTGGGCAGATTTGGAAACTGAGGTTCAGCGGTTCAGAGCTCAACTCATCCATTCCGGGGTGCAAAAAGGCGACAGGGTAGTAGCTTATATTTCTAATATCACCGAGGCAAGTGCAGCATTTCTGGCATGTGCCTCATTGGGTGCGGTTTGGTCTTCCTGTTCACCTGATTTTGGTGTGGACAGTGTGTTGGAGCGTTTTAGTCAGATAAGTCCCAAGGTCCTATTGGCTACCGATGGATATGCTTACAATGGTAAAAATCACTGCCGCCTGGAGAAAATAGCCTCCATAGTAGATACTTTGGACACATTGGAATCTGTCGTATTGGTTCCTTTTTACAATGGAGAAAAGCGCGAACACCAAATCCCCAATGCAGTCTGGTGGTCTGACTTGCCGGAAGATTCCGGAAAACTTGAATTCGTGGATTTGCCATTCGATCATCCCATCTGGATATTGTACTCCTCAGGTACCACTGGTGCACCCAAGGCGATTACGCATTCACATGGTGGAGTTTTACTGGAACACCTCAAATATCTGCACCTTCAAAACGATGTGCGCAAAGGAGAGCGGTTCTTTTGGTTTTCTACAACCGGTTGGATGATGTGGAATTTTGTCAATGCCTCCCTTCTTGCAGGTGCAACAGCCGTACTTTATGATGGTAGTCCCGGCTATCCCGATCTGAATGTCATGTGGAAATTCATTCAGGATGCCGGAATCCACCACTTTGGGACGAGTGCTCCTTTTCTGGTAGCTTGCATGAAAAATCAACTTCAACCTGCGCAAGAATTTGACCTTTCACATCTGCGGAGTATTGGTTCTACCGGTTCACCTTTGCCACCTGAAGCCTTTGACTGGGTGTATAAAAATGTAAAAAGTGATGTGTGGCTGTGCTCCATGAGTGGTGGAACGGATGTGTGTACGGCCTTCGTAGGTAGTAGCCCCTGGAAGCCTGTATTATTGGGCGAGATTCAGTGTCGTGCGTTCGGCTGTGACCTTCATGCTCTTGATGATGAAGGGAATCCAATGATTAATGAGGTGGGAGAAATGGTGGTGGTTCAGCCCATGCCCTCTATGCCAGTCTTTTTTTGGAATGATGAGGATGGCAGCAGATACGGGTCGAGCTATTTTGAGCATTATCCGGGCAAGTGGCGACATGGAGATTGGGTGGAGATAAATGAGCGGGGAGGATTGATTATTCACGGCAGGTCGGATGCCACCTTGAATCGACAGGGTGTCCGAATAGGTACGGCGGAGATTTACAGGGCAGTGGATAAAATCCCGGCTATAAAAGACTCCCTGATTGTCAATCTTGAACTCTCCGGCGGTGATCACTATATGCCGCTTTTTGTAGTGATGAATGAGGGTAAAAGACTTAGTGATGGCATCATCAGCGAAATCAAAACTACCCTCAGATCGACCTATTCGCCCCGACACGTTCCCGATGAGGTAATTGTAGTAGCCGATTTGCCCTATACCATTAGCGGGAAAAAGATGGAAGCACCGGTCAAACGGATTTTGCAGGGTAAGCCCATCGAAAAAGCTGCCAATACAGGAGCAATGAAAAATCCGGAATCACTGGAGTTTTTTGAAAGCTTTGCGAAGGAGCGAGCTTTTAGGTAGAGTTTGTAAAGACAGAAAGTACTTCATTTTAGATTTAAGTTTGCAGTTTGCCAAGCTGGACTCATGCCAAAGTCCCTAGGCTGCTAAGCCTCGCTAAGTGTTTATGGGAATATCTTAGAATATGGTTTTATTTCGATTTGTATAGGCAAATGATGTAGATGGTAAAAGAAAACCATTTTGTCAAAAAAAACTTTTGAGATCTTTTTTTGAATCCCGCAGAGCCTGTCTAGGCGGGATTATAACTCACGAGAGATGTCATTATTGTAGTAAATGATTTGCATATTAACCTAAACCCTAAAGGGATGATATTAAAATTAGGATCCGAAATTAATATCACCCATTCTGGGGTCCGATATGTTCTTATATTCTTTCTACAATAATAGCATCCCTACGGGATTAATACCCCTCACACAAATTTAGATCCTGCCAAGAGATTGGTATTTGTGTTGTCCTTTTAGAATTTCTTAGTAAAACCTAATGCATTTAATCTGTGTAAATCTGAGGACTTGTCCCCCACTTGTTGGGGAGTCTGTGGTTTAATTCACAACCCATCTAAACTCTAAGCTCTTGAATTTTTTTCACCACAGATATGCACAGATTAGCACAGATTTTATTTGTACTAAATTGATAATATTGTGGTGCATTTAATCACATTTCTACCCAGTTAATGTCTTCTTTCATTTTTTTGACTTCAAGTAATAATTCTCACAAAAATACGAGTTTTTAATCTGTGTAAATCTGAGGAATCTATGGTTAAATTCACGCCATGCCTAAACTCTAAGCTCTTGAGTACTTTTTTCACCACACTTGTTCCCAATTAATTGGTGAAGATATGCACAGATTAGCACAGATTTTATTGGCATTAAATTGAGGTTCATACCCCTATCTTTATCATTATTACATTATGAACTTTAAGAACTTTACAAACTTTTAAACCTTAAAAACTTTCTAACTCAATAACTAAAACCTCACAAAAACCCCTGCCTGTGCATTGATCCCGAAAGAAGGGTAGTTGAGCCATCTTTGTCGCTTGTTGTTGAAGATGTTTTGGACATTGGCAAAGGCTGCGATATTTTCAGTAAAAAAGTAATCTGCGCCGAGGTTTAGATCGACCATTCCTTTTAGGCTTTTGGTTTCGCCTTCTTCATTAAGATAGTTCACTCCACTTTCAATAAATAGATTTCCTCTGATTTGTAGTTTTCTATCCAGACTGGTGTATAATCCACCAAAATTCCAGACAAAAGCAGGTATATGCCAGGCCTCCTCAATATTATCCGGATTGAAGAAATTATAGGTCAAATGTGTCTGAAGGTGAATGTTATCATTGAGCTGTTTGGATAGGGTGGCTTCAACGCTATACACTTTTGTTTCATCGAAAATAGGATCAAACAAGTATTGAAGATCAGAGTTGGGTAGATAAAATGCCATGCGATCAATGGATTGATAACGAAATTCTGCCGAGTATCGGAAATTTTGGTACAATCCTTTAAGCCCTCCGTAAATTTTCGTTCGCTGACTATTGCCAAGCGTATCGAGACGATGGTTGATGAAGGGATTATAAGAAGATAGATTGGTGTAGTTGTTTTTGTATAAGTCTCCATCGACCCCAGCAAAAAGTACCACAGTCTGCCCTGCCAGTTTATAATCTGCATGTAGTATTGGAAAAAAGAAAAACTCATCATTGCTCGAACTGAGGTTAAGTCCACCTTTTACGGTAAACTTATCCCCAACATAGGTAAAATCAGGTCGAAATGAAAAGTTATTGAGATTGCGCGCAAGGGTGTCGCGCAGATTGGTAAAATCCAGAATAAGTTCTGCAGAAATGGGATGTCTGTCGTTAATCCACTTTTTACCACCAAAATCAATCTTTATATTGTGCTCCCGGCTTGCCCGATTATCTGTCAGGTGGTTGATTTTAAATCCTGCAAAATAGTCCAGTCCGTTGGATGTAGTTTCAGAGTTGAAAAGACGTGTTTCTGCAGTTAAGTTGTTGTATCGTTTTAAAACATTTTCATCAATAGTGGTGTCGGGAAGGAAATTAATGGCATAATAGTAATAGTCATTCACGTCGTATGATAGGTCGGCAGATATAGTTATGGCCGGATTTAGGACATATTGCCCGTAAATACCAACATGAGTATCTCTGAAGCGCTGATGTCCAATATCTTTTTTTCTAGCCTGATGATGCCTTGCAGTTAGCCCCATGGAGAGATTGTTACTTTCCGTTAAGTAATATCCGGCTTCAAAAAGCGGAAAATTTGGGGAGCCATAACCTGCACGTAGGAAACCATTGTAACCATCGGGTAAAGTTTCAGTTCTCATGGCTATGGGACGGATTTCTGCCTCTCTGTAAGTCACTTCAAAAGGTCTTGAGGTCAGGCTGTATTGATAGGTCCTTGCTCTGCTTGTATCAGGACCCGGTTGAACGGGATGTAAACGCAGTTTTTCTGCATCCATCAATCGAGCATCAAAACTCCTGATGACCTCAATTTGCTCCGATGGTAAATCCTGAGCATTGGCATGATTCGAAAAAACCAATAAACTCAGCATCAAGCTGCTTAGGAAAATTCCTGTTTGAAAAGCTTTATTTTGCATATTCTTGATTATCAATTTTAATTAATTATCTCGGTCCTTCTTCTCTTAAGAAATCCTCTTCCTCATTATTAGAATCGTCTTCCTTTCCTCCGGTTTCTTCTTTTTTTATCAGCTTATCCAGTTTCTCCCGGGCTTCTTTTACCAGCTCAGGGTCTTCATCAAAATGTTCTACCACAGCAGCAAGTGCGGCTCTTGCATTAAAGGTATCTCCCTGCAGTACAAGTATATCCGCCAGAAGTACAAGAGATCTCGCCACCCAAATAGGATAGTTGGAATTGTCCTGAACAGCCGATCTCGCAAGTTCTCCTGCAAGTTCGATTTCGTTTTGGAGCAGGTAAATCTTGGCAATTTTAAATCTGGACTCTGCAGCATGTACGTTTTCCGTAAGTCGAGTCACAGCATTGAATTTTTCAAGGGCATCCGCGTAAAGTTTTCTCTCGAAGTCCATTTTTGCCATAAAGAACCAAGCTGCTGCTTTTTGTTCATCTCCGGCTCTTGAACTCTCAATCACCTTCTTACCGAAATTACCTACCTGCTCGTAATGCTTTATTCTGTATGCACTTCTTAAAGCACCCATCTGCGCCTCAAAACGCTGTTCTTCATTAGTAGCTCTCCCTTCCAGCATGCTGTAATGCTCAAGTGCTCTGTGGAAGTCAGCAGAGTGGTGAAAACTGATGGCCGCTGCTTTTTCCAGTGCTCTTACAAAATATTGGCTTTGCCCCCTTCCCAATACTGCTTCATAATCATTTAGTGCCTGATCCCATTGTCTGAGAATAGAGTGACATTCACCCCTGTTATAGAATGCTTCAGTCAAAAAAGCACCTCGTGAAAAAGAAGAGATATAGGAGCCATAAGATTGTATTGCTCTCTCGCAATTACCTGCCATATACTGCATTTCAGCAGCCCTGAACGAGAGCGAATCCCGTGCAAAATCAGTGAAGTCAACCCCTTCAATGGATTCTACCAATTGGAAGT
>SLKL01000359.1 GCA_007134625.1 Saprospiraceae bacterium | reverse complement strand
TGTGATTTTAGACAACACAGTTTTGTTTTGCCGGGAAATCATGGCATTGGTCTTCCCTATCATCCCAATTACAATCTCGACACAGAGTATCCTGTCTGCGATAGTAATTTGGCTACTGCTACCACCTGGTTCATCCCCGATGAGGCGGAGCCGGGCATCTATCTCTATCCCAATCCGGCGAGAGAATACGCTAAAGTAGGCTGGAGTGATATCGAGCCTGTGGAGATTGCTCTGTACGATATGTCGGGCAGGGAGGTGTATAGTAGTCGTATGCAGCCCGATTTGCCGGAGTATTATCTGGATTTGAGTGGGTTGAGTGCCGGGGTGTATGTGGTGAGAGTGCGAGATAGGAGTGGGGGAGTTGGGGTGGAAAGGCTTGTTGTTTTTTAATGGATAATGGATAATTGAGAATTTAGAATTGAAAATTTTTTGATTTAGGATTTCAGATTTTTTTTTGATTGCTGAATTATAAATGGAATAAAGTATTTCTAACCGGGGAGGGGAACCTACAAGGTCTTCAAGTACCTTGGAGGTTATTGAGCATGCTTGTTCCCACTAAAGGTGGTGAATCGAGATAAGATTATTCAGCTTACTTGTTCACACAGAGGGTGGTGAATAGAAATATGATTTACTTTACCCCAGACCCTCTACGAAAGACCTATTTCGTCTCAATGTCGAGACAAAATAAGGTTTGTAGCACCTTGTAGGTCTCAATTACATGATACAAAGTTGATGGATGATCAAGATCCTCTTATGCTAAGCCAAAAACCTCCCTATATCAGGCCCATTAATAGTCACTCAGTCCAAGTAGTTTTTAAAGTTGGACAGAAGCTAGAAGCAGAGACCAGAAGCCAGAAACCAGAAGCCAGAAACCAGAAGCCAGAAACTAGAAGCCAGAGACCAGAAGCCAATAGCCGAAAAGCATTTTTATGTAAAAACTTTTAAATCTATGAAAATCTCAAATATTTTTGATAAGTTTGTTGCCTTAAAAATTTTATGAAATATGATTAACAGGTTATTATTAGTTGTTGCGGCATTTTTCGTGACTTTCGGAGGGATGGTGGCACAGCCCCATATGAATATTGGTGCCAAGAAGTTTTTTTCGCAATTTGAAGACATTAAAAGGTCGGGTGATGCTCTTACACCTGAATTCAAGTTGGAGTTCGATCTGGTAGCCAAGGGTAATGATCACTATGTAGGGGTGCTTGCCTTGGTGGATGTTGAACGAATTGACAGAACTACATTAAACAGATTGGGTATTAAGAACGATACACGCATTAATGACCTGTGGACTTTCAGAGTGCCTGTTTCGGTTTTAGACAATTTTTTAGAATTAGAGGGATTAAAATATATTGAAATTGCTGAGCCTGTTGACCCCAATCTCAGGTTATCGACCATAGACTCAAGAACTGATAGTGTAAACCGGGGATTGGGTCTTTCACAAGCTTACAGGGGTAAGGGAGTAATTATTGCGATAATTGATTGGGGGTTTGACTACACCCATCCAAACTTTTATGATACCACTTTAACTGATTTGAGGATTTCAAGGGCGTGGGATCAGAATAAATTGTCTGGTCCTGCACCTGATGGTTTTTCTTTTGGAACGGAGTATGTAGGTCAGGAGGCCTTACTTGAAGCTCAGCAAGATACTTTGTATGTATTTGGTCCCGGCTCTCACGGAACTCATGTAGGAGGAATAGCCGGTGGAAGTGGAGGTGGAACTCCGCATATTGGAGCTGCCCCGGAATCAGAACTGATTTTTATTTCTCTCAGAAGAGATGGTCCCTCATTGGTTGATGCATTCAATTATGTTGCCAGCTACGCGGAGTCAGTAAATAAACCCTTTGTGGTGAATATGAGTTTTGGCAGTCACCTCGGACCTCATGATGGTAGTTCTCTGAAAAACTACGGGATTGATATGCTCCACGGACCGGGGCGTATTTTTGTAGGGTCTGCAGGTAATAATGGAACCGGGGCGTTCCATCTTGATGTTGATTTTAATGAACAGCCCGGTGATACGATTTACACGGTTGTCGGTTTTGGGAATGTAGCAGATCAGTTTGGTCAAACTGTATCCATGTGGGGTTCAGAATTCAGTTCCTTCGGCGCTGGTCTTATGCTTGTTGATGATTCCAATGAACCCTTGCTGGAAATTCCATTTTATTATTCAGATGACGATCACAGTATTGATGAACTTCACGAAGTTCAGGGAGGTGAGGTCCACCTTATTGCAGAGAATATTTATGGACATTTTTTAAATGATAAACCCTCTATCCGCTTTGAAATTCGGAATACCTCACCTTTTAGGGTAGTATTAATGGTTAGTTCGGAGGACAGCCATGTGCATATGTGGAATTGCGTTAGGCTTTATCCGCGATATACCAATTGGGGACAACCATTTTTAGACAATTATCCCGGAGCACTTGCCGGAGATAATTTATATGCAGTAGGTGAGCCCGGTGGTGTAGGTAAAAATGTCATTACTGTTGGTTCTTATCTGAGAACTACTACCAATGTGTTTGGACAGGAATCCGGTGGAACTCTTTCATCATTTTCAAGTTCCGGACCTACGGTGGATGGTAGGTTGAAACCAGATATTACATCAACCGGACATTCGGTAGTTTCTTCGGTGAATTATTTTGATCCCACTCAATCAGGTTTTTTGGCTTCAGTTGATCATGAAGGTCGCACTTATGGTTTTAGAGCTTTTTCCGGCACCTCAATGTCCGGACCAATGGTAGCAGGAATCGTTGCATTAATGTTAGAGGCCCATCCTGAATTATCAGCAGTGGAAGCAAGGGAGATTTTAATTCAAACTGCGAGATTAGATCAACATACGGGAGAAATTGGCCCTGATGGTGACCTTCGTTGGGGACATGGAAAAGCAAATGCACTGGCTGCTGTTATTGCTGCCAAGACTTTAAGCTCAAGTCCCGAACTGGAGTGGACAGATTCAGATATCACGGTTTATCCCAATCCGGCTTATGATCAACTCAATATCCAAACTGAAATACCAATGGAACAAATCAGGTCGATAAAACTCATTGATATGGAGGGTAGATTATTAAGGGAATACACCGCTCCGCAGTCAAATAGTATAGATTTAAACGATGTGCCTTCAGGCCTGTATCTCTTACAAATAGTGTCTGATCAGGGTATGGCTGTACGGAAGGTGAATGTGGTAAAATAATGCAACTCTAGATATCATGAGGATTTAGACTATATTTTTAATTTAAACCTATGATTATGAAGTTCGTATTTTTTTTCTGTGTATTGTTGTTTTTTTCTTTTTCACCAAAAAAAGAGTTTGAGATTTTATTAAATCTGGAAACGGATGTGGAATACTGGCAAGAGTTTTACATGATGATGGAGTTTAATTTTCCTTTTATGCCTCAAGAACTACTTGGTATGGAGGTGGAACATAAGATGATGAACGAATATTCCATCAATTGGCTTGAAGATGATCAGTATGATATCGCTGTGGCCACTTCAGATTGGGAATTTACTTGGCTGGATACCAATAGTTTGTCCGCTGCTTTATTTGATCAGTTAGATTTTTTTGAGACTGTAGAGGAAGTACTGGAAGATATGGGTTACAATATTATAGTAACGAAAAGTGGTGAAATAATTCAAATTTCACAATTAGAAGAATTGGTGTCAAAAATCAGGATGCTCAATAATACGCAAAGCAATGATATTGAGTTGGAACTAATGGGAATAAATGATCTTTTTGATGAAAGATTTTTCAATGAAACCATTAGGATGTCATTTGGAATGTATCCCGGGCATCCTGTAAGCATTGGTGATAGTTGGGGGGGTAATTGGTCAGCCGATGCACAAAACGAAATGGATTTTGAAATGAAATATACGCTTACCGGGGTTGATGAGAACTATTTTTATATATCAGTGATTGGAATTATTAATGAGGTGCAGCCGGAAGAAGAAAATCCTATGCTCAGCGGTTTGCATATGAGTATTGAAGGAGAGCTAGAAGGTTACTATATTTTGGATAGAAAAAGTGGATGGGTAAAAGAGGCGGAAATTTTTCAATTCGCTGAGATGAATATGGAAATGAATTTTCCTGGTGAAGAAGAGCCGGTTGAAATAAAAGCAAGTACATCTAATTTAACGAAAATAAGCGGAGGAGTGGTGAATTAAAACTACCATCTTTTTATTAAAATATCTGGCAAACTTTAATGGGTATTCCATTGATGCAGCTGTAACCTTAAATGTTAACAACTAAATCTAATTATTATGAGGTATTACCTTTTTTTATTTTTGATCTTCCTTTTTTCCTGTGCAAATAAGGAGGAGTTTGTCATTGAGCTTAATCTCGAACAGGGTGAGAGTTATTGGCAGGAGGTAATCAATATCAATAAGGTATCTACCAAGATGCCCATGTTCACCAATGAAGCCGGTAGTGAACAAAAAATGAGAGTCAATTTTACTGTGGACGAGTCAGCCGATGGAATGTTTCATGTTACTGCATTTTATGAAGATTTAGATATTAAACTTAAGGGTGACAACGAAGACCTTGAAGAGATGGAGGAACTCTTTGAAAAGACAAGGGGTCTTCAAGACCTTCTTAAGGAAATGAGCTTTGGTTTTTCAATCAATTCTAAAGGTGAAGTATCTGAAGTAAGGGGCTTTGATTCTATTACTCAGGGATTGGATAACTACTTTAAGTCCCTACTTCCTTCCGAACAGATGTCTGCTGCTAAACTGTATGGTTTTTTGGACGAGTCGTTTTTTCTGGAAGCAATGAATATGTCCATGACTTTTTATCCCGATAATCCAATTCGTATTGGTGATGTTTGGAGTAAAGAAACAAGTATGGAGGGAATGATTAATATGACCAGCCATTCTGATTATACGCTCAAAAAGGTAGATGAAAACTATTTTTATATTGATGTGGCCGGAACAGTTGAATTCGATCTGGAGGGTAGCTTTTTCAATATGCTTAATGAGATGGGTAATGTTGAGCTAAGCGGAGAAGTTTTTGGCAGTATGAAAGTGGATAGATCAAGTGGTTGGTTAAAAGAATCTGAAATTACACAAACCGGTGACATAGTTATGGTAATGGAATTTCCCGGTTCAGAAGAGGAGGATAATGAAGTGCGGACAATCAATACTACCATATCTAAAATCACAGGAGGTCTTGTTAAATAAGAGTTGATTAGATTATAATTTTCGAATTATGCTATTAAACATTAATGTAAAACTTAGATGACTATTGGTTTAAACTAACTATATGTTTTAGGATTCCTGATTTTCAAGGTTTGATAGGTAATCTAAAACCTGATTTTAATGGGGTGGATTACCTTAGATCTTAAATTGAACACCGAACACCGATTAACGATTGACGATTTCAGAAGTGTTATTGGTTTAAAACCATACCTATAAATCAAATCTATATTCAACAATACGAACTTCTAAAATCGAATATCGGTGTTCCTTGTTCTTCAATCAAAAAATCTAAAATAAATGCATAAATTAAGAATGAAGAAAAATAATATTTTATCCAAAGGTGATTTAATATTAGTTATGCGCCTAATACAATAAAATAAATATAATGATTCGTGCCTGATCTTATACATTTTGCTATACCCGCTTTTATAGCCTTACTTTTGGCTGAAATTATTTTTTCTGCTGTAAGTAAAAAGGAGTTGTACGAAACTAAAGATACACTCAGCAGTCTTGCAATGGGTATTGGAAATGTATTGTCCGGGATTCTGGGCAAGGCGATAGTTTTTGGTGCATATATGTTGGTCTGGCAGTTTAGTTTGTGGGATCTTGGAACTGCCTGGTGGGTTTGGATTTTACTGTTTTTTGCAGAGGATATCACCTATTATTGGTTCCATAGAAACTCACACAATATCCGCTATTTCTGGGCATCTCATGTAGTACATCATTCCTCACAGAAATACAATCTCTCCACCGCCTTGAGGCAAACCTGGACGGGGAATTTTTCCGGTAGTTTTGTTTTTTGGCTTTGGTTGCCGTTGGTGGGATTTCATCCGGTGATGGTGATGACTATGCAGGCTATCAGTCTGATCTATCAGTTTTGGATACATACTGAAGGAGTGGGTAAATTGCCGCGCTGGATAGAATTCATTTTTAATACCCCATCTCATCATCGTGTTCATCATTCGTCTGACCTGAAATATCTGGATAAAAACCATGCGGGAGTCCTGATTATTTGGGACAGACTTTTCGGTACTTTTCAGGAAGAAGAAGAAAGGCCTGTATATGGACTGACCCGAAACATCAATACCTATAATCCGGTCATTATCGGCTTCCACGAATGGAGAGATCTGACTCGTGATATTGCCAATGCCCCTGATCTGAAATCTGCGTGGATGTATGCTTTTGGCCCTCCGGGTTGGAGTCATGATAACAGCAGGAAAACTACCCGACAATTACGAGAGGAAGCCAATGCTCGACAATCGAAAAGTTTAGAGAGTTGACTGCCTGCCCCTCCCCAACTCGTTGGGGATTGGTGGGTTGACCATTGACCATTAAACATTACACCTTCCACTTTAAACGTGCTCAGTTTAACGCCACCCAAAAAATTAAACCTACCCCACCAAGTACGATGATTGCGATAAAAAATTAAATCAACTCATATTAGTAAAAACAGCCTGTACGTCATCATCTTCCTCCAGCTTATCAACTAGTTTTTCAATAGCGGGCATCTGTTCATCTGTAAAATCTACCGGACTAGTCGGAAAACGCTGCAAATCTGCTTTGACCACTTCGATTCCTTTGTCTTCAAAAGCTTTTACCAGGCTACCAAAGCTGGTGTAATCGCCATAGGCATAAACCGTATCACCATCCTGCTCTAATTCTTCCAGTCCGGCATCGATTAATTCCAGTTCCAGTTCTTCAAGTTCCATACCTTCCTTGAGCTCAAATTCAATCACCGTCCTACGAT
This sequence comes from Saprospiraceae bacterium, assembly GCA_007134625.1. Taxonomy (GTDB): domain Bacteria; phylum Bacteroidota; class Bacteroidia; order Chitinophagales; family Saprospiraceae; genus PWJY01. The sequence goes on along the minus strand of SLKL01000359.1, from coordinate 1,684 downwards.
TAAACATAAACTCAAGTGATCCGGTAGGAGCCAACTGTCCACCGCTTTTATTGAAATAGGATTTGACATTGGCAACTGTTCGGGTAGTGTTGTCTGTAGCGCACTCCACAAAAACAAGTAGTCCATGCGGACCTTTGCCTTCATAATTCACCTCTACATAATCTGCGGAATCTTTGCCCTCAGCCCGTTTAATGGCATTTTCAATATTGTCCTTAGGCATATTATTCGCCTTGGCGTTGGCGATAGCAAGACGCAGCTTTGAGTTGGTGTCCGGATCAGGTCCGCCTTCCTTAGCCGCTACTGTTATAGCCCTGCTGAGTTTTGGAAAAATTCGGGACATATTCGCCCAACGTTTCTCTTTTGCCGCTCTACGGTATTCAAATGCTCTTCCCATTTTTGAAAAATTTTGGCAAAAGTACGAAATTGTTTTTTGGTTTAAAAGTTGAAAGGTTTGTTGGTTGAAGAGTTTACTACTGCATAAGTTGAAAAATCTTCATTAATTAAAGTTTTCCTACCTATTAGAAAAATAGTTTATATCTTGTGCCTGTTATTTATTGTATTCATTCATTACTAAAAATGGTGGTTTCAAAACTTAGATTTGCATGTTAAGGCGGATAAAAATTAAACCCAATTACCTCATTCCTTTTACCAGCACGACCATTGTAATGGTGATATTGGGTTTTCTGGCTGCCAGTTTTATATTTTCAGGGGAATTGGTCAAGTGGTTGAAGGAGAATACGGATATAGCGGTTGAACTCCGACAAAATGCAACTGCTGATGATATAGAAAAAATTCAGTCTTTACTCAGTGAAGATGAACGGGTCCTGGAAAATAGTATAAAACATCTTCCACCTGAGGAAGCAGTTTACCTATTGGGTTTAGATTATGAACAGTCAGCCTGGTGGTCGGATGATGATATTCCTTTTCAGGATATGATTATTTTTAATTTGAAAGCAGATTACTTTGAGCCTGCCATTCTAACTGAAATGAGTCGCGAATACAAAAGAGACATAAGCTCTATCAGTGAAATCCACTATCAGGACAGGTTGGTATTGGATTTTCATTCCAATCTGGAGTACTTCGCATTTTGGTTTAGTGGATTTGGGTTGCTATTTTTATTTCTTTCTGTGGTACTGATTTACAATACCACCAAGCTGGCGTTGTATGCGGATAGGCGGGAAATAGAAACCATGGAGTTGGTTGGCGCTTCAAGGGGCTTTATACGCAAGCCGTATTTGCTTAAATCCTTTTTCCTCGGGCTGATAAGCGGTTTACTCGCCATACTTTTAATCGGACTTGTGGTCTATCTTTTAACAGATAATGCAATGGAATTAATTACTGAAGACAGAAGAGAGCTGGCTTTGATAATGGTATTGGGACTTCCCTTCGCAGGAGGTGTTTTCTGCCTGTTTTGCACCTGGCTCACCCTGAATCAATACTTAAAATATCGCTGATAATAATGGGATATTATGCAATATATAGTAACTTTGTCACATTAAACTAACACATCTTCAAACAGATACATGAACCAGCAAAAGAAAAAAGTAAAAAAGGTTGTTGCAACTACCTCTCGCAGAAAGAGAAGCAGCGGAAAACCTGCTCCAAAAAAGCTTCCAATGTTGTTCGGAAGAGAGAATTTTAAATGGATGCTCATTGGTGTTGCTTTTATTGCTTTGGGATTAAT
>SLKL01000403.1 GCA_007134625.1 Saprospiraceae bacterium | reverse complement strand
CATGATCAAAAATAAAAGAAATTATCTAATTAAAGTAATATTACCGCTTATTTCATTTACTTCTCCATTTGTGCACTCAACAACTAAATGGTAAGCGTAGACACCCGGTGGCATATTATCACCCCGGAAGTCACCTTCCCATCCTCTATCCTGATCATTACTGTAAAAAACTTGTTGACCAAAGCGATTATAAATCCAAAGTTCCATATTGAGCACTCCTTCGCCTCTTACATATAGTACATCATTAACACCATCTCCATTCGGGCTAAAAGCATTGGGAAGGAATACAAATGGCGGGGCACAGGGAACATCCTCAACCCGTACAGTAATTTCAGTACTATCTTTGCAGCCAAAGGCATCAGAAACCACTACGGTAAATGTAGTTGTCTCATCAACCCAGCCTACCGGATTGCTCACAAAAGGGTTGTCTAATAACTCATCCGGACTCCATTCTATCTCACTATAATCCCCAACAATATAAACATTAAGTAAACTTTCGCCAGGTCCAATAAGCAATTGTGGATCAGCAGAAATATACTCTAAAGAAACCCCCTTTAATACCTCCACATTTACTATTTGCTTAGACAAGCAATTCGCTGAGCTTATTTGCGCGACATATTCAATACTTTGAGTGGGACTCACCAATGGGTTTGGTTCAGTCAATGGGCTGATGAAACCAAAAGCGGGACTCCAGATATAACTTAAATCAGTATCAGCTCCAGACAATAAGTTAATGGTATCACCCGGACAAATAGTCAAACTATCTGCAAATTGTTCCCTTTGAATCAAATCAAATATAAATAATTCAAAGCCGGACTGACTGCACCCCAATTCATCAATTACAACTAATTCTATCTCGATTTTCTCTAAATCTAAAAACGTCAGTTCTAAAAAATCTCTCTCATAATTAAAAGTATCGGCTCCATTTACAACCCAAAATATACTAACATCTTCATCCGGTCTCAGCCCATCACTCCAGCCTTCTAAAATAATTTCCACCGCATTATCCACACAATTTGAACTATCAATCTCAAAATTAATATCCCAGCGTGAAATGTCTGAAAATAATATATTACCACTCCCCATGATTCCACAGCCAATTCCTGTATTTATGCCTACAGAATAAACCAGTTCACCGGTTCCGGTAAATTGAACTTCAGGAATAATCTCATCACTCTCATAATCCGGATCGTCAAAAGGCCCAAATATCCAATGAACACTTTCGATACTATCTAATACAAGCAATTCCGGTATGATAACTTCATGCGTCAATAGAGAATCACAGATTACAAGATCCTCAAAATTAATACTATCAGGAGGCTGCACAACTACATCAAAAATATAGAAAAATTCGCACAGATCAACTTTGGTAAAGAGCGAGTATTGAGTAGATGTCTTTGGTAAAATCCAAGGCTTTGGATCTTCCTCCTCTGACAGGAAATAATCAGTATTTTCCCATTTAAAATCAAAGTTTCCACCACCCGGATTATTTAGCTGAATTGAATCACCGTAACAAACTTCAATTTTTTCATAACCGGAGAAATACAGTGTGTCAGCATGAAAAATAAATACTTTGTCTTCAATACAAGAGTGACCATCCCCCACAGCAATTACCCTTACCTCATTTTCAATTCTATTATTGAGCCAAATATCAAAATTACCGCTTTCATCAGCGATAGTATCAGATTGATTTATCACTACATAAAAGTTATGATCTATTTCAGCATTTGTCAGGATATCAGCTTCAATTATCAATTGTAAACTATCATTACACTCCTCATCAATCAAGAAATAATCAACAAGTAACTCCTCCCTCAATAGAAAAATATCCTGAGTAAAGGTATCCAGACAATTATCAATAAAGGGTCTGAAGGGAATGACAGATATAGAGGCATTTCCATAAGCAGGAAAATTGACCCTTGGATTTGTAGAGATAGAAGAACCAATTAGGGTGCCCTCCAGATAAAACCTCCATTGGAACCTATCAGAAATTTGAAAATAAGGATTATTTTCAACCTTGAAAGTCCTGCTGTTGCACAGGGTATCAGGAAAAAGTTTAAAATCTTCATTTAGAATAACTACATAGAATTCCCTGATACCAGAGCAAAAATCATTAGTAATCTCAACAGAATAGGTCATTGGGAACTCAGGACTAACCCTGGGATTAGGAGTGTTAATATCATCGAGCATAAAAGTATCCGGAGACCACAAAAAAGAATTACCCTGATAGAAGGAAGAATTTAATTCAACGTAATCATCACAGCTAACCAAAGTATCTATTGTACCATCAAGAGCTATAATACCTGTTTCAATAACCTCATATCTTGTTACCCAACATTTACTCTCTTGCTCAATTCCCCGAAAAAAAACTTCAATCTCTCCAACAAGGGGAATTTCTACCTCTATTTCAGGATCGTGAAAATATTGAATGAAATTACCGGCTGTTATCTCCCAATAGTAATCAAAGTCAAGAGAATCAGGATCTATGGTAACACTAAGATCAAGTATTAGCGTATCTCCGCAAGGTCCCCTTTCTTTATCAAGATGAACATATATTTCAGCGTCTTGAACAGTTACATTTTTCACTACTGTATCCCTGCACCCCCTCTCAATGTGGTAAGCTATCAATCCAACTTCATAGGTGCCTGCCTCAGGGAAGGAAAATATGACATCCTCATCTTCTGAGGTAAACAAGGGACTCTCAATTCCTCCAATACGCCATTCAAGGTCTGTAAATCCTTGGGTTAAATTTTCAAATCTCAAATCGCTTGCATTGCAGAAATTATCTGATGTGAAAAAGTCAGCGTAAAATTCATGACATTCAGCAACTGCAAGTTGAAATTCACGTCGATGACTTCTAATTATTTGACCGTTTTTGTATTCATCAACACAAACGCCAATAGTAAAGGACCCAATAACTTCTGGTATACCGGTAATCAGTCCGGTAAACTGATCAATTCGAAGAGGATTGTTTCCTCCCATCAAATTTTGAAGACTAAAGGGATTGCGCCAGGGAATGGTAACAAATGGAGGGTCTTGTGTATTCCTGCCATCCATTAAATCACAAAATCTATAAACTGCGTAATCACCTTCATACTCACTAAGTGAATGATCAAACTCAATGGGGGTATGAATACAGACATTAAGTGGTGGCCAATTTTCAAACCGTATTCCACTATCACAATTAATCAAGGAGTACTCACTTATAGTCGTTCCAAAAATAAAAGTGCGATTATTCGCTGCACTTATATTATCACTGCTGTTACGGCAGCATCGGTTGTGATATAACTTATATCCACCTTCCCTAAAAAGCAAATTAACAACCCCTTGAAATGTGAGCAAATGAATACAAAAAGGCCTGCCAAAAACGATACAGTCTGCATCAACTTTTAATTCTAAAGTGTCATTTGATAACCTGTCTAACCTAACTAAGCCTCCATTTCCAATATCATTTAAATAGTTATCATCCTGATCATAAACTCTTAAAAACAACTCATCAGTAAAACTTGATAGACTCTCGGGCAGACAGCTTTTGAAAAACTGTATCGTCAATTCATAGTTGTTATCACCAAGACAACGGTAGGTGACTTCTCCCGCCGCGATATGACTTGAAAAGCCTTTACCCGGTAAGCAGATAAAGAGGATAAGCAATAAAATACTACTTTTTATACCAATGCCACTCATTATAAAATTGATTGTCTGGCTGTTCTTAAATAGTTTAAATCAAAAAATCTTTTTCTCAAAAAAATCAATAAAAACGGTTGATCTCTTAATAGTAGATAACTAAAATTAAAGAAACGTTGTACATAGGCATCTTCAATTTATATTATTTAGAAATATCACTTTCCTTTAATTCCAGACAACAATAATATACCTATCGAATAAGGTTAATATTTCCACTCAGCTCATTAACTACTCCATCAGTACATTCCACAATCAAACGATAAGCATATACACCCGCCGGCATATCCTCACCCCCGAAATCACCTTCCCACCCCCTGCTCTGATCATCACTGAAAAAAACTTGTTGACCGTAGCGATTATAAATCCATAGTTCCATATTGAGCACTCCTTCGCCCCTTACATATAATACATCATTAACGCCATCTCCATTGGGGCTAAAAGCATTGGGAAGGAAAACAAATGGCAGAGCGCAAGGTCTCTCCCCTACTAAAACAGTAACCTCTGCGCTATCTACACAACCAAAAGCATCAGAAACAAGAACTGTAAATGTAGTAGTTTCATTTACAGTTCCAACCGGATTACTGACAAAAGGGTTATCTAAGAGTTCTTCAGGACTCCACTCTATACTACTATAATCGCCTGAAATCAAAACATTGAGAAAACTTTCACCCGGTTCAAAGAGTGTCTCCGGATCAGCTGATACTGCCTCAATATCAGGACCTGCAAGCACTTCAACAAACACATAATGCTCTGCACTACAGTTTTCAGACTTAACATTTGCAGTATATTGAATACTCTGTTCAGGACTTACCAAGGGATTAGGTTCTGTAAGTGAACCTACGAATCCAAAAGCGGGACTCCAGACATAATCAAAACTTAAATTGGCCTCAGGAAGTAAATGTATGCTATCAGCCAAACACATGGTAAGACTATCTGAAAAAACTTCAGTATCAATAAATTCAAAATGGAAAGTCTCAATATCTACCTTACTGCAACCAAACTCATCTATTACAAAAAGCTCAATAAACACATCATCTATACTTGTAAGAGATAGTTCGAACTGATTAGTATCAAAACCAAATGTATCTACTTCATTTAGAACCCAATAAATTTCAATACTTTCATCATCTAAATCCTGACCTTCAATTTCTCCTCTCAAAACTATTTCAGCCTCATCACCCATACATTTGGTTTCAATGATATCAATTAAAACATTCCAGCTGGAAATATCAGATAAATTAATTAAACCCTCATACAATCGTCCACAATTTGAAGTATCTCTAACAATAATGCTGAACTCTTTAGTCCCGAAATCCATAAATTCTACCACAGGATTCTCATTCTGACTAATAAAATCAGGGTTTGAAATGTCTCCAATCAACCAATTCACTGATTCAAAATCCCCAATTTCAGGCAAGTCCAGTTGATGTATCAAAACAGAATCACAAATCAACAAATCCGGTAATTCAAAGCTTTTGGGCTTTTCAACATCCACCTTAAATTCGTACAAATATTCGCAATTGTCATGTAGTATAAACAATTCATATGTCGTACTTGAGTCGGGAGCAACAAGCGGATTAAGCTCATTTGGACCACTGATAAAAAAATCAGTATTCCCCCAATAAAAGTCAAATTCATCCTCGACCGGATTGATTAACTGTAATGTGTCAAACCGACAGATTTCAAATGATTCACTGCCCGTCAAATCAGGAAAAAAATCAACTTCTATGATAAAGTCCTCCTCTACCTGACAGCCTTGATCGGATATGACAATCAATTGTGCATCAAAACTATCTTCCCATTCCAGCCAAACTGAAAACTCAGATTGATTACTAAAAACACTATCAACATCATTAATAACAAGAACGTAATTTAAATCCCCTCCCAGGAAACCTTCAATTTCAGCCGAAATTATTATCTCAATGCTATCACTACACACTCCTTTTTCATAATCTACCTTCAAATCCACCATAGGCTCGTATAGGTAGATAGTCTGCCTGAAAGTATCTGCACAATCAGGAAAAACAGGTCTAAAGGGAATCAATTCAATTTCAGCCTCACCGAAGGCAGGAAAAGTAAAAGTAGGATTGGCACCCAATCTGGATCCGACCAATGTATTTTGCATATAAAACCTCCAGGAAAAATGCTGAGCAAAATCCGATAACGGATTATAAGACAATTCAATGGTTCTCGTACCACAAATGGTATCGGGCAAAAAGGGAATCTCGGGAGGGATTAAAGTAATATTGTAAGAAATTTCGCCATCACAATAGTCATTTCTCACCTGAGCAGTATAGGTGGTTGGTTCAAGGGGCCTTACCCTTGGGTTAGGAGTAGTAACTGAGTCGAGCATGCCATCAGGTGGGTCCCAGATATATTCATTGAAGGGGGAATAAAATTCGTTCAACTCTACATATTCCAAACCACAAATAAAAAGTGTATCACTAAATCCATCATCAATCACAGGAGCTAAATGATGGTCAGTAAAATCAAATATCCAACACCCTGTATTATTATCAACAGCTCTAAAATTAATAGATATGGTATTGCTATTATTTACAGTTAATAAAAGTGAATCGGCGTCAGAATAAATAGGGTAAAGAATACCAGGTACATTCACCTCCATAAAGTATAACAGATCAAAGCTATCTTTAGGACTAATATCATATTTTATTTTCAAATCAAGAGGAAACTCACATTGATCCCGATCTATTGTCAGATCAATATCATAGTTAAATTCAATTACCTCAAAATCAACTATTAGTGTATCTAAGCATTCTACATCTGCATCACCTCTAGCGATAAGGGTTAATTTATACTCACCGATGGAGTCAACTTCAAATATTGGTTTTCTCTTTTGTGAGGAAGCAAATATGCTGTCATTCTGACTTAACATCCATTCAAAATCTATCGCATCTCTGGTTAAATTTTCTACACCAAGTTCACCGGCTCCACAGACTAAATCGGGAATAAAGAAATCAGCTTCAAACTGCACACAAGGCCCCACCTTAAATTGTATGTCCCGCTTAGCTGTTCTGATCAACTCCCCATCAATAAATTCCTCTACGCAGACACTGAAAGTAAAGGTACCATTAATTACGGGCGTTCCAGTCAGAACACCTGTATTCGGATCAATCAGGATAGGATCATCACCACCCGTTGTATTATGCACTCCATAGGATCCAGCCCATTCGATTTCGGGAAATGGAGGATCTTCTATACCATATGGTGCACATATCTTATAGCTAATAGAGTCCCCGATAGGATTCGCTACAGAATGATCAAACTCAAACTTCTCGTTTACACAATGGTACAGGGGCGGAAAATCCTTAAACATTATACCATCATTACATTCAAGCAGAAGATCTTCAGGGATATGGGCATAAAAAACCATATTGGCACCAAAAATATTAACACTCCTGTTTCGACAACAAAACCCATAAGAAAAATGATATCCACCTTCAATATAAGGAAGTTCAACTTCCCTTTTGTAAACAATCCGGTGAATACAATACGGAACTGCTGAGTGAAGACATTCATCATCAAGACCTATTTGAAGGGTATCATTACTAACTCTTTGTAAAGTTATCGCCGCATTTATTCCTACATCAAAAGCAAACTCATAATCCGAATCATAAACGATAACAGGTACATTAAAAGGAAGGTGGGTTGCAGCTGAAGGACCACAATCTTTATAATAAGTCAACGTAAATTCATATCGATTATCACCAAGACACCTATAGGTAATCTCACCACCGGCACCGTGAGAAGCACTTAAATCTATTGAAAAAAATAATAGACTGAAAAAAAACATTAAACTAGCTGTTCTAAAAACAATATAGCTCAATGGAAAAGACTTCATTACTTTTTAAATTTGATTACCGGATTATGGTTATTTTTAAAAATCGAAAAACGATAGTTCAAATTTAATAAAAAGATCAAGAATATCCTAACAAATTCTTAAATTTTAACAGTTTAGCTACCTGATAAGGCTTACATTCCCCTTCTGAATAAACTGCTCTCCGCCAATACAGTCGGCTTCAAGGTGCCAGGCATAGACATCAGGCGGCATTTCATCCCCTTTAAAGGTGCCGTCCCAGCCTTCGGATATGTCTTCTGTTCGAAATACTTCCTGTCCCCATCGATTATAAACAACAAAGGTCATGCGATCTATATTTACAGACCGTACACGGAAGACATCGTTCACACCATCATCATTAGGGGTAAATGCATTGGGAACAAAAATAAAGGCATCCTCACAGGGTAAATCAAAAACAGTTATAGTTACCTGACCGGTAGCAACGCAGCCATCACCTGTCTCCACAATTAAGGTGTAGGTAGTAGTCTCAGAGGGAGTGGCTATGGGATTAAGAATATTAGGATCATCCAGAGTTTCGTCTGGCTCCCAGCTTACACTCACTACATTAGCTTCAACAACAGCATTCAAAAAACTTTCATCACCCAAATTGATTTCAGGAGGCGTTGCGGAAATATCAACGATAAGCGGCAAGTCAACTACTTCCACGAAAACAGATTGAGTACCAATACATGTTTCAGAAGCAATTTCAGCGGTATATAGCGTACTGATTTCAGGACTTGCGAGGGGATTAGGCGTTGTAATTCCATCGAGAAGACCCTCAGCCGGTGACCACACATAGTCCCATTCAGGATTGAAAGCGGAGAGAATTTCAACCGTGTCTCCAATGCAAATCAACAGACTATCAACCAAATCAGACACCTCAATCAAATCATATTCAAATACTTTGAAATTAAAAACTTGACATGCTCTCCCGTCATCAATAATTAACTCAACTTCAATTATGGGAATATCTACAAAAGACAAAGTGAGACTATCAGAAACACCGGATACAATAGTGTCGCCATTCACAACCCATATAATTTCAGCGTCAGTACTATCCGGAAAATCACCCGATACCCCTGAAGTCAGTATTAAACTGACTGAATCACCAAT
>SLKL01000240.1 GCA_007134625.1 Saprospiraceae bacterium | reverse complement strand
TCATAAAGACAGGCTAAAAAAGGAATTGAATCGAGGGAGAACTGGTAAATATCAAGATTTAAAATTATCCTTCTTTGATATTAAGCCGCATTCATTTCAGTCTGAAATATTAGAAAAGTTAGAAGTTGAAAGGAATGTTCATAATAGGCATAGAAATTTGGTGGTAGCTGCTACAGGTACAGGAAAAACTGTAATTTCTGCTTTTGATTATAAGAGGTTTACTGATGAATTTCAAAATTCAAGATTATTATTTTTAGCCCACAGAAAAGAAATATTACTACATGCGCTTTCTACTTACAAAGGTATTTTGAGGGATAATAATTTTGGTGAATTATGGGTAGATGGTTTAGTTCCAGATAGCTTTGAACATGTTTTTGCATCGGTACAAACCTTGAATAATAAAATAGATGGAATCAATCTTTCACCGGAATATTTTGACTTTATAGTTATTGATGAGTGCCATCACCTAACGGCAGATAGTTACAGACAAATCATAAACTATTTTAAGCCAATGATACTATTAGGGCTGACTGCTACTCCAGAAAGAATGGACGGTGGAGATATTCAAGAAGACTTTCACAATAGGATTGCTGCCGAGATTCGATTACCGGAAGCATTAAATAGAAAACTACTCAGCCCTTTTCAATATTTTGGAGTTACAGATAGTATTGACCTTTCGAAGGTTACATGGGTGAGAGGCCGATATGTGGCAAGCGAGTTATCATCGATTTATACTGCAAATGACCGACGTATTAGAGAGATAATTGATGCTTTAAATAAATATACTAAGGATTTCAATGATGTAAGAGCTCTTGGATTTTGTGTTACAATCGAACATGCTAAATTTATGGCTGAGAAATTCTGTTTAGCAGGGTTGAGAGCTAATTACCTAACTAGTGAGAATAGTAATAATCGCGAAAATTTAAGAATACAACTTTCAAAAAAAGAAATAAACTACCTATTTGTAGTTGATATTTTTAATGAGGGTGTTGACATACCCGATATTGATACAGTTTTATTCCTAAGGCCAACAGAAAGTTTAACCATATTTCTTCAGCAGTTGGGTCGTGGATTACGTTTAGCTGAAGGAAAAGAATGTTTAACAGTACTTGATTTTGTCGGTAATTCCAGACCAGAGTATAATTATGCAAACAAATTCCGTGCTTTAATAGGAAAAACCGTTAATCCTGTTTATAAGGAAGTAGAGGACAATTTTCCGTATCTTCCGCTCGGGTGCTCAATTGTTTTAGAGAAAAAAGCAAAGCAAATAATTTTAGAAAATATTAAATCCTCCACCTCTTTTCATAGAAATCAATTAATCCAAAAAATTAAGAGCTTTAAACATCAAACCACCCTAAAGCTAAGTCTTAAGCATTTTGTTGAATTCTATAACATACCATTGCAAATGATATATAAGCGGGGTGGCTGGAAAAGATTATGTCAGCTTGCTGGCGTCATCCCTGACTTTGATGATACTAATGAAAAGGCTATAATAAATTCAATACTTAAGAAATGGCTTTCTTGTAACTCAATTAGTTACTTCAAGTTCATATTTGATTTAGCTAAAGCAAATTTCAGATTCTCTAAAAGTGATTTTAATGAGGAGAAACAAAAGATGCTACTAATGCTTCATTATGATATCTGGCAAAAATCTGGTGGATTCCAATCTATTGAAGAAAGTATTAGTGAGATCGGAAAAAATAAAATCTTGGTTGAAGAAATAATCGAAGTCCTCGATTTACTAATTGATCGAATTGATTATAAAGAAATAAATATTGATTTACCTTATGTGCAGCCATTGAAGGTTCACTCCAGATATACACGAGATCAGATCTTAGCTGCTTTTGGAATAAGTACATTTAATAAGAAGTCTTCTAATAGAGAGGGAGTTGCAGAGAATAAAGATCTAAATACTGAACTCCTTTTTATCAACCTCATAAAGTCAGAGGAAAACTTTTCACCAACTACTATGTATGATGATTATGCGATAAATGAAACGCTATTTCATTGGCAAACTCAAAACAACACTGGCCCTGACACAAAGAGTGGTCTTTCTTATATAAGCCAAATAGACAATAAGAAGAAAATATTACTTTTTATTAGAGAGAAAAATAAGGACGAGTTTGGAAATACAATGGGCTATGTTTTTGTAGGTGAAGGAAAATACAGAGAGCATTATGGGGCAAAACCAATGAATATTAAGTGGGAATTAAAAGAACCTCTACCTCATTATTTATGGAAGGATGCAGCAAAGTTGAGAGTAGGCTAACGTAAAGCCTTCATCTAATGGAAAATAACTACTCTGAAGTTCCCTCTCCCAAAAAATCCCCTATTTTTAGCCTACAAACAATATTCGGAACGGTTTTTTCTAATAATCCTTTAGCAGACAGACGAAAATGAAAAAATAAAGTCCAACAATAATCTGAATAACCAAAGGTGAACTCAATTGCATTTATTGATATCGAGCTGGAGCCAAAAAGTGGGAAGATTCTTGACATAGGTGGTGTCAGGAATAATGGCAGTACTTTTCGCAAAGCTTCGGTTCCTGAGTTCATCCGCTTTCTCAATGGTGTGGAATACATCTGTGGACACAATATACTCAATCACGATTTAAAGTATGTCGGTAAATCTCTTGCCGATGCAGGAATAAATACGGACAATATAATTGACACCCTGTTTCTTTCACCTTTGCTTTTTCCGACCAAACCCTATCATGCTTTACTGAAGGACGACAAGCTGCAATCAGATGAGCTCAACAACCCTTTGAATGACTCGTTTAAGGCAAGAGACTTGTTTTATGATGAAATTACAGCCTTCAGGCAAGCTGATGAAACCCTCAAACAAATCTTCTACCTGCTGCTGCATGACAAAAGGGAGTTCCGGTCTTTTTTTCGTTACATCGGCTATACAAGTGAAAGCAGGGATGCGAAAAAACTGATACTGCAAAAATTTGAAAATGAAATATGTGAAAAAGCTGCCCTCTCAAAGATCATTTCAGAGCAAGCGATAGAGCTTGCCTATTGCTTGTCGCTTATCCATTCTTTTATTCAACATAAAAAAATCCATTCCATCACACCGCCATGGGTATTGAAAAATTATCCGGATGTTGAAAGGCTTATGTTTCGTTTGCGCAATCAGCCCTGTCTGAGTGGTTGCGGGCATTGCAACAACGCCCTGGACATTCATAAAGGATTGAAGCGGTATTTTGGCTTTGATTCTTACAGGACCTTCGGAGGAGAACCACTGCAGGAGAAAGCGGCCAAAGCAGCTGTTGACAACAAATCGATACTGGCAGTTTTTCCTACCGGTGGTGGTAAGTCCATTACTTTTCAGGTACCTGCATTAATGAGTGGTGATGCTTGCAGGGGTTTGACGGTGGTGATTTCCCCACTGCAATCGCTGATGAAGGATCAGGTGGACAACCTGGAGAAAGTGGGGATTACTGAGGCTGTAACCATAAACGGCTTACTCGATCCCGTTGAAAGAGCGAAATCTTTTGAGCGGGTGGAAGATGGTTCAGCGAGTATTCTCTATATCTCCCCTGAATCACTTCGTTCAAGGACTATGGAGCGATTGATTTCAGGGAGAAAAATTGTCCGTTTTGTAATTGATGAGGCGCATTGCTTTTCTGCCTGGGGTCAGGACTTTAGGGTGGATTACCTGTATATCGGAGAATTCATCAGACAACTGCAGAAAAAGAAAAATCTCGAGGATGGAATTCCTGTTTCATGTTTTACTGCAACGGCCAAACAGCAAGTGATTCAGGATATCAGCAACTACTTCAAAGACATGTTGTCGCTCGATCTCGAACTATTTACCACCAAAGTGTCAAGGACAAATCTTCAATACAAAGTTTTTGAAAAAAGCACGGAAGAGGAAAAGTATCAGGCAGCAAGGCGTTTGATCGAAGGGAAGAATTGTCCGACCATTATTTATGTTTCAAGAACGAGAAAGGCCTATCTTCTCGCAAAGCGATTGAGCGAAGATGGTTTTTGTGCCAAACCCTATCACGGTAAAATGGACAAACAGGAGAAGTCTGAAAATCAAGACTCCTTCATCAATGGTGAAACCCAAATCATGGTAGCGACTTCTGCTTTTGGAATGGGTGTCGATAAAAAGGACGTGGGTATGGTCATCCACTATGAAATCTCTGATTCACTTGAAAACTACATTCAGGAAGCAGGAAGGGCCGGCAGAGATGAAAAAATAGTCGCTGACTGCTTTGTGTTATTTAACGAAGAGGACCTCAGCAAGCACTTTATTCTATTGAATCAAACCAAACTTTCCATCAAGGAGATTCAACAGATTTGGAGAGCGATTAAGTTCATTACCAAATTCCGGTCAAAAGTCTCCCATTCTGCTTTGGAAATAGCGAGAAAAGCGGGTTGGGACGACAATGTGGTTGAGATAGAAACAAGAGTAACCACTGCTATCGCAGCTCTGGAAAATGCAGGCTATTTGAAAAGAGGTCACAATATGCCGAGGATTTTTGCTAATAGTATATTATCCAGAAATGCTCAGGAGGCTATTGATAAAATCAAGGCCTCCGAAAAGTTTGAGGAGAATCAAAAGATAAATGGTATCCGCATCATTAAAAAACTTTTTTCAAGCAGAAACAGAAAGAGGCCAACAGATGAGGTTGCTGAATCGAGAATTGATTACATCAGTGACCATTTGGGAATAGTGAAAGAAGAAGTGATCAATATTGTGAATCTTCTTCGGGAAGAGAAAATTTTAGCTGATGCAAAGGACCTGACAGCCTTCATAAAAAAGGAGGAGAATAAAAATCGTTCACTAAAAATCCTTGAGTCTTTTTACAAAATTGAGGAATTCCTACTCCCCAAAATTGAGGAACAAGAAAAAAGTTTTCACATCAAGGAATTGAATGAAGAGGCTGAACAACATGGCTGTGAGAAAACATCTCCAAGAAACATAAGGAAAATCATCAATTTTTGGGTGATCAAGAATTGGATAAAGCGACAAAACCTTCAATACTCAAGAAATCATATTTCAGCTGTTTTACTTAGCCCGGGCGATTTGCTGAAAGATAAATTAGAGAAGCGATATGAGCTGGCAAAATTCATTGTGGAGTACCTCTATGAGAAAAGTAATTTAAACCCTCCTGAAGATGAAGCGGGAAAAGAAGAAGTTTTGGTTGAATTTTCTGTTCACGAATTAAAAACTGCTTATGAAAAACGCTCCAGCCTTTTCAAATTGAGCGTTAGTATTGATGATGTTGAAGATGCGCTTTTTTACCTTTCACGAATTGAGGCCATAAAAATTGAGGGAGGCTTTCTTGTTCTTTATAATGCGCTCACTATCGAACGGATTGAAAAAGACAACAAAATACAGTACAAAATCGAGGATTATCAGAAGCTCAGTCAGTTTTATGAAAACAAGGTTCAGCAAATACATATTGTCGGGGAGTATGCCAGGAAAATGATCAACGATTATAAAGACGCTTTACAATTTGCGGAAGACTATTTTCAGCTCAACTACCAATCGTTTCTCAACAAGTATTTCAAAGGCAGTCGTCAGAATGAAATTAAACGCAATATAACACCTGCCAAATTCAGGCAGCTTTTCGGGGAGCTCTCTCCCACACAATTAAAAATCATTAAAGACAATGAAACAAAATACATTGTTGTAGCTGCCGGGCCCGGGAGTGGTAAGACAAGAGTATTGGTACACAAGCTTGCTTCATTGCTTTTGATGGAAGATGTTAAGCACGAACAGTTACTCATGCTTACCTTTTCCAGAGCAGCAGCGACGGAGTTCAAAAAGCGTTTAATTCAACTGATTGGTAACGCAGCTAATTTTATTGAAATTAAAACTTTTCATTCCTATTGTTTTGACCTGTTGGGCAAAGTGGGTACATTGGACAAGTCCGACGAGATTATAAAAAAGGCGACTGAAAAGATCAAAAACTGGGAGGTTGAACCCAGTCGAATCACCAAATCTGTACTGGTGATTGATGAAGCTCAGGATATGGACAAAGAGGAGTTTAGTCTGATCACAACTTTGATGGAGCACAATGAAGAGATGAGAGTGATTGCAGTAGGGGATGACGATCAGAACATTTATGAATTCAGGGGATCAAGTTCGAAATATCTCGAGCAATTACTTCAGCTGAAGGAGGCTAAAAAATATGATTTGTTTGAGAATTTCAGAAGCAAGAGTAATCTGGTTTATTTCACTAATCAGTTTGTGACAAGGATTAGCCGTCGATTAAAAGATATACCTATCATTCCCCGGCAAAGCGATAATGGAAAAATAAAATTGGTTCGTTACCAAAGTAAAAATCTCATTGATCCACTTGTACATGACATCATCACAACAGGACTCACAGGCACTACCTGTGTGCTCACAAAAACCAATGAGGAAGCTCTTCAAACCACGGGGCTGCTTTTGAAAAATCATATGCAGGCAAAATTGATTCAGACCAATGATGCATTCAACTTATACAATCTTCTGGAAGTCAGGTCCTTTTTAAACTACCTCCAACTGGATGATGAGGTTTTCATAATCAACAATGATGCCTGGGAAAATGCTAAGCGGAAAATTGTAAACAGCTTTATCAAAAGTACAAAGCTGGAAATCTGTGTAAATATCATTAAGGATTTTGAGGCGACCAATCCCGTTATAAAATACAAGTCTGATCTGGAAGTCTTTATCCGGGAATCCAGACTTGAAGACTTTTTTAATGAGCAGGGAGAAACCATTTTCGTTTCCACCATCCACAAAGCAAAAGGGAAGGAGTTTGACAATGTTTTTCTCCTGTTAGAAAATTTCAACCCGACTACAGATAAGGCAAAAAGGTTGCTATATGTCGCCATGACAAGAGCCAAACAGAATTTAACAGTACACCTTAATTCCGGTTTTCTCGATAATATTCAGGCAGAAGATATAGAGCGAATTGAGAACAACAACAATTACCTGCCGCCGGGGGAATTAGCCATTCAGTTGACCCACAGGGACATTTGGCTTGGATACTTTATGAACAAACAATACCTGATTTCTAAACTCACAAGTGGTGATGAATTGATTTTGAACGGTGATGAATGTTTAGACTATAGGGGGCGATCTGTTCTGAAATTTTCAAAGCAATTTCAGGGGCAAATTGAGCGCTTAAAGGAAAGGAATTACGTACTCAAAACTGCTAAAGTGAATTTCATTGTCTTCTGGTATAATGAAGAAAAGGATAAAGAGGTGAAAATTATTCTACCGGAGCTTTACTTTGAGAGGGTGGGTAAGAAATATAGTACTTGATAATTACGTGGGCATTATGGTTTTACGGATTTCAAAATTCTACAAGAACCTCAATTATTCCAAATTCCGATTTGGAATATTGAAATCTTTAACCTGATATAAAGAATCAAATCATTTTATACCGACCCAATGAAACAGCCGAACACATTGAAGTGCGGCTTGAAGAGC
This sequence comes from Saprospiraceae bacterium, assembly GCA_007134625.1. Classification (GTDB taxonomy): domain Bacteria; phylum Bacteroidota; class Bacteroidia; order Chitinophagales; family Saprospiraceae; genus PWJY01. Next base: position 1,226 of record SLKL01000240.1, on the reverse strand, counting down.
AAACTGTATGGTTGAACCGTCAACAAATGGCTTTACTTTTTGGAAGAGATGTAAAAACTATTGGTAAGCATATCAATAATGTTTTTTTGAAAGGCGAACTAGATCATAAATCAACTGTCGCAAATTTTGCGATCACCACTAAACACAATGCTATTCCTGATAAAGCCTAAACTAAGCAAGTAGAATATTATAACCTTACTAAAAACTAAGCACTACTCGGGCTTAGCCTGTCGAAGCCAAAACTAAAAACTTGTTCGCAAATAGTACTCCCAACCAAATAAACCTTATTATTTTTTACCTTTACCCCACCGCCAAGAAGAGTCCGTTATACACAGTGAACAATGGCCTCCGATTGCAGTAAAGATATTTAAAGATGCTATACAAAACGCTAAAAAAACCATTTTTCGGCCGGTATATGGTCAAGTGGAAAAATCCATTGACAGAAGAAGAGCTTCAGGAATGGGAACCGATGGATATATACAGTAAGTCAGGTGGTGTCATCAGATGTCTTTTTGCCCATTCGCGAGCATCAGAAGCAAAGGCGACAATTGTCCTGGGGCATCCAATGGGAAAAGCAGCCAAAGGGTATTTTTTAAAATACGGATATACCGATTTGTTACTGGATAATGGGTTCAATGTAATGATATTTGACCTCAACGGATTTGGGGAAAGTACTCACGGCAATTTTTCCTATTATTACGACATCATTGCAGTCAGCCAAATAGCAAAAAACCTTACCCCTACCCTGCCGATTGGTTATCATGGGATTTCACTTGGAGGTATGTGGGCAGCTGTCTCCTTTGCTGACGAAACACATTGTTACGACTTTGCCATCCTGGAAAGTGTGGCGACGAGTCTGGAAGATTTCTGGGTTAATTTTCCCATGGCCTACCGGGTTTTAAGGGTACTGGGTTTCTTTATGCCGCGATATCAACGACACGTCAGAATGATAGATCGTATAAAACAAGTCAAAAACTTAAATTCTCTGCTATTCATCTATTCACAAACCGACCCCTGGACAACTGTTGCAATGGGTGAGCAATTTATGAAATACAGCAATGTAAAAGCTGAGCTTTGGACCATAGCCGATGCCAAACACGCACATATCATGAAATCTCCTCACAGGGAAGAATACCAACAAAAAATCCTGGATTACTTTAATGAAATGAGCCGGAAGCAATACCATTAGCTTTTGACTCCCTCTTCCGGAAAAATTAGCCCCTGAC
>SLKL01000161.1 GCA_007134625.1 Saprospiraceae bacterium | reverse complement strand
GTAATAACCATTAATAGTCTCAATTATATATCCATTTATTTTTGACCTAGCCACATCACCAGTTTGGATAAATGGGTGTATGCCATCTTTAAATAAACGTTCGTCATTTCTCGGTCGGTGTTTTGATTTCCCTCTTTTCAATTCTCCAATCTCCCCCAACCTACACCACACCCAATTTTCAGGTATTTCAAAAGGTATTTCCTCCTCTGTAATAGGCGGCAAAGGCTTTTGCTTCTTGATTCTTGCCCTGAGCCCAGTCGAAGGGTTCTTCTCCTTAATCAAGCGTTCTTTCTCAGCTTTGATTTTTGCCAGTAGTTCCTGTCCGGTCTCCTCGTCTAGCGGGCGCTGAGCGAAGTCGAAGCGGCCCTGCATAGCTTCCCGCAAAAAGGCCTGACGGACTTGTTTTACTAAATCGAGTTGGTGGGTGAGTTCGGTGGAGATTTCGTTAAGACCGTCTTGATTTTTTTTAAAAGAATTTACAATCAGTATTTGTTCCTCTTTCGATGGTAAGGGAATTTTAATCTCTAAAATCTGCCTCTCATGAATAGATTTTTGTGCAGAGCCCGTAGTTGAAATTTTTTCAAGTTCTTCCTTGAAGTAAGGTGATTGTATTGTCAGATTTAGATAATCGATATTTATTCCTTCAATAGAAAACATTGGCATATTTTCAGTTGCTATACACTTATTAACTTCAGGTGGAGCAATACCAATGGCACCTTCATAAACCCCCTGCCTCACAAGCATCAAAGTGTTTGGATATTGGTCTAAGTCAATGATGAATTGCCTTTTTCGACCAATGTCTTTGCCTTGCTTAGTTCCTCTATATTTTACTCCATCATATTTGGAAATCGTAACCTGTTTGTACTCCCTTTCATCCTCCACAATATGCGTTATACGATATTGTTTTAATACCTTTTTGAGTTTGACAAATTCCCAACTCATTTCACAGCCACTTTTAATTGGTTCAACAAATCATTGCTTTTGCTAAAGCTCTTCTCCAACATCTCCATCAGCTCCGCACTGCTGTAGATGACCTCTTCTTCCTGCTTAGTTGGATTTTTAATGTCCAGATCGTAATTGCGGTCTATGATGGTTTTGATATCGACTTTCCAGCTCAGCTCACTTTCTTCTCGCTTTTTCCACCATTTTTTGATGGGATCAAATTCCTTAAGTTTTAGCGGTCTGGTTTTGCTGTAAGATTTTTGTCCTTCGGGTAAGCGGTGTTCGTAATACCAAACTTCTTTGGTGGGAGTGCCTTTAACAAAAAACAATAAATTGGTAGCAACGGTAGCGTAGGGCTGGAAAACAGAGTTTGGCAAACGTATAATGGTGTGCAGATTGCAATCTTCCAGTAATTTCTTACGTACTCTTTGTTTTACCCCTTCTCCGGTAAGTGAACCATCCGGTAGTACAATACCTGCTCGTCCACCGTTTTTCAGCAAGTGAATCATCAAAACCAAAAAGAGGTCGGCACTTTCCTTAGTGCGGTAATTCCGAGGAAAGTTGTTTTCGTTATTGTTGGCAACAATACCTCCAAAAGGTGGATTTGCCAGTATTGCATTTACCCGATTCTTTTCGGTATAATTACTAAGAGGTTGGTCTAAACTATCACGGAAGGTGATATTCGGCACTTCCATATCGTGCAATATCAGATTTGTTGTTGCCAGCAAATACGGAAGTGGTTTGTATTCCCATCCGATAATATTTTGAGCTATACTTTCACGATCTTCAACATTATTGGCTTGTTTCTTTAAATGTTCAATAGCAGCAGTTAGGTATCCTCCTGTACCGCAACTGGGATCTAAAATTTTCTCACCCAACTGAGGATTTATCATTTCGCAGATGAACTGTGTGATCGCCCTTGGAGTATAGAACTCCCCACTTTTACCGGCACTTTGTAGTTCTTTCAAAATGGTTTCGTAGAGCTCTCCAAAAGCGTGACGGTCCTTGGCAATGTTGAAGTCAATTTCGTTAAGCTTATTCAGCACCTTGCGAATGTTGATACCGCTTTTCATGTAGTTGTTGTTGCCTTCAAACACTTCCCGGACTATCAAGGCCCGTTTGTTGGGCAGGTCATCACTTATACCTACTTTTAGATTTTTGAGTTCCGGGAACAACTTTTGGTCCACAAACTGCTGTAGCTCATCTCCTGTGATACCTTCGTCATCTCCTGCCCAGGCTTCCCAATGCAATTCATCAGGAATGGGACTCACGTAATCATCGTTGAGTACTTCAAGTTCCTTGTCTTTATCGGAGAATATTTTGAGAAACAACATCCATCCCAACTGTTCAATCCGTTGTGCATCACCATTCAATCCGGTGTCTTGCCACATGATTTTACGGATACTGTTTAATATGCCTTTTAGGTTTGCCATTTAGTTAATTGTTAATTATTAATTGTTAATGCGTGATTTGCTGGTTTTTATGATGCTTGTTAGCAACTTTAAAAGTTCAGAAGCATCTTGGTTTAAAGCATTGTATTCTATTTGGTTAATGTACTCTGTTTTGAATAGAAGTTCAAGCCAATAGAGTGTTTCGTTGATTTCTTTTTGAGCTATTGCCAGTTTGTGGATGAAGTCAGGCTTTGACTCTGCATGTTCGGCTTCCCTTACCATTGCACCAACTGAAGTCCCAGAGCGAAGTACTTGCTTGGACATAATAAATTCCTTTTTTTCACTTGTCAAAACCTGATTCAAACGTACCACGCGAATTGCGAACTCTAAGCTTTTAGTTTTAATAACATTCTCTTTCATTTAACCTTATTCATTTTTACCTTTTCTTCCAATGCCTTTAGGTCTTCTAAATCAGCTTTTTTCGCTTCAAACTGCTTTCTCTTTAAATCAAATTCATCATAAATCTTCCGCACTTTTTCTTCCATTTGCGTATTGGAAATGCTGCCCGAGTTTTGCAAAATACTCTTGTCATTAAGTTGCAGGATGCGATCTACATTTTCTCTCCAAAATTTCAAATGAATGTCTTTTCTTTCCTTCACCCGTAATTCAGCCGTTTCAAGGAAGATAACTGTCAACCTGTTGAGTGTATCCAGTTCGTCTTTAGTAAGGTAATTCTTGGCAATGATGATATCCTGTTTCCGCACTTTATTTCCCTTCCATGAAGTAAGCCCCATGTTGGGTGCTTCTGAATTGGCGCGACTCATCACGATTTCAGCTGCTGTTTTATTGGTTACGGCATAAAGCAACTTGTTTTGCGTTTCAGCAAAGAACATTTGTGTTGCCTTGTCTGTGTGGTCATAATCACTACTTAATGCAAGAAGATCTCTGACTTTTTGGTAAAAGCGTTTTTCAGAAGCGCGTATTTCTCGAATGCGCTCAAGCAACTCATCAAAATAGTCTGGTCGTCCATCCGGATTTTTGAGGCGCTCATCATCCATCACAAAGCCTTTGACCATGTATTCACGAAGGTTTTGGTTTGCCCAGATTCTAAATTGGGTACCTCTTTTACTTCTTACTCGAAACCCGATAGCCAGAATCATCGCCAAAGAATAAAAAGTGACCTCATAATTCTTTCCGTCGGAGGCAGTTGTAAAGTAATTCTTTACAACTGAATCAGCCTCTAACTCTCTATCTTCCAGTATGTTTTTTATGTGTTGCCCAATGTTTTGCTTGGAGGTGTCAAAAAGTTCAGCCAATTGGTTTTGATTCATCCAAACATCACCATCCTTGGCATGCAGTGCAACGGAAGCTTTGCCGTCATCTGTATTGTAGATTATTATTTCAGTATTCATCAAATTTAATTGTAAATTGTTAATTATCAGTTGTTAGTTATGTATGGCTAATACTTACAGCTTGTGAGCATAATTAATAATTATGCCATTAACAATTCATCATTATTTAAGCTCCTGTTTTATACAATTCTTGTTCTAATTCTTTTACTGCCTCCAGGTATTTGGTTTTTCCCCCAAACTGCTTGATTATTTCCAGTGGTGAACCGTAATCGGTGAGCGGTTTAACTTTTAAAATATCCATACTCTCAATATTGGTAACACCTTCATCCGCATATTTTTCAAGCAGAGTTTCCAATACCTTTCGTGCTTGTTCACCGTATTTGGTGAAGTAATCACGTTTCTTCACATTGTTGGCTCTTTCCTTTCGGGTAAGTGGTGGTTGTTCAAAGGCCACATGGCAAATTAAGTCGAATAAGTCCACACCCGCCTGCCTGCCGTTTAGCATATCCATTGCTTTTTGGTTTTGTAGCCAAATCCTTCCACTTTCCGATTTTAGGTATTGTTCTCTTTTTACAGCTTCAGTTTCTGAATTGAATGTTTCATAATGAATTAACTCAAGTGGTTTATGTCTTTTTGTCCATTCGGCAGCTTGACCTTTTTTATGTAATCGCCAACGATTTTTTAAGTCTGTGGTCATTCCTTTATAGAGACTACCATCTTCGCATTCAATCACATACACATACCATTTGCCCGGTATTCTGGCGGGCAGGTCTCGGTTTACCGCATCTCTCAAAGCATCCACCAACACGCCCTGGTCTTCTAATTCTTTAATGATGACTTCCTTTTTATCAGTGCTGTTCCATCTGTTCAGAAAATCATCCATTGAAGCATATTGCCCCTTGATGAGTTCCTTGGTGTGATCTTTCAAGCTTGTAGTAATGGGCTTACCACTATTGTCAAAATACATTTCCCTACTTATCAGGATTGATACATCCACCCCATTGACATACACTTTTTGCCTGGGCTCATTTACCTGACTGGTTTGGCTTTGCAATTCAGGGTATCTTATTTCCGGTTTGATCTCTATCTGTTCACCCGTTTCTACGTCAATGATAGGGGTATCAATATTTTCTTCTTCATCTACAATGCCACCTAAGTCGGTTTCTTCTGAAACTGGTTTAACTCGTATGGGGTCACCATCAAATTCTTTATCAGCAAACAAATCTGTAACGTTTCTGAAATCAAGTATGGTAAAATACATTTTTCCAAATTCTTCATTGATTCGGGTACCTCTACCTACAATCTGCTTGAACTTAGTCATGGATTTTATCTCCGCATCCAATACTATGACTTTACAGGTCTGTGCATCTACGCCCGTAGTCATCAACTCAGAGGTAGTAGCAATAACGGGATAAGTTTCCTCCGGATTGATAAAGTTGTCCAATTCCCTTTTGCCCTCATCATTATCTCCCGTAATCTGCATGATGTATTTGTAGTTTTGGGCTATTAAATCAGCATTCATATTAGAAAGTGCAGAACGCATTCGTTCTGCATGGTCAATGTCGGTACAGAAAACAATGGTTTTGGCAAAGCGATCGTATCCTTTCAAAAACTCGGTTAATTTTCTTGCTACAGCTTGAGTCCGCTCTTCTATGACTAAATTTCGATCAAAATCTTTTCTATTGTAGATACGGTCCTCAACCTCATTACCATCCTTGTCTTTTTTGCCTCGTTCAGGTCGCCAACCTTCGGCATCTACATTCAGATTAACTCTTATCACCCGATAAGGTGCCAGAAATCCATCATCAATGCCTTGTTTTAGCGAATAGGTATAAAGCGGTTCTCCAAAATATTCACTGTTTGAAACTTCATTGGTTTCCTTTGGAGTTGCAGTCAAGCCGATATGTGTTGCTTTCTCGAAATAGTTCAATATTTCCCTCCATGCACTATCCTCTTTGGCACTGCCTCTATGACACTCATCAATGACGATTAAGTCAAAAAATTCCCTCGAAAATTTTTTATAAGCATTGGCTTCCTCATCAGCCCCTGATAACCCCTGATACAAGGCTAAGTAAATTTCATAGCTTTTATCAATCATTCGATGTTTAACCACCGTCATTTTATCCTTGAAGTGCTTGAAGTCACCTCTGCGCGTTTGATCAATTAAAGCATTTCGATCTGCTAAAAAAAGGATTCTTTTTTTCTTACCACTTTTCCACAGTCTGTGAATAATTTGAAAAGCAGTGTAGGTCTTTCCTGTGCCGGTAGCCATGACCAAAAGGATGCGATCTTGTCCTTTGGCAATGGCCTCTATCGTTCTGTTAATAGCAATTTGCTGATAATATCTCGGACTTCTGCCACTTGCGTCAAAATAGTAATCCTGAGCAACAACTTTTTTAGCTTCCTGTGTTTCAATGCCTCTGAACTTATTGTATTTATTCCAAAGTTCTTCAGGAGAGGGGAAGCTGTCATTATCTAACTCTGTTTCTATATTTCCATCTTTGGCGGTGCGATCGTGGAAAATAAATCCATCTCCATTACTGCTGAAGACAAAAGGTATGTCTAATATTCTAGCATAGTTCAAAGCTTGTTGAATTCCGGCACGGACAGAGTGTTTATTGTCTTTTGCCTCAATAATTGCAATGGGAATACTTGGCTTATAGTAAAGGATATAATCAGCGCGTTTTCGCGCTCCCCTGGCTGTGATTCTTCCTCTAACATATATTTTACCATCGGTAAAAGAAACTTCCTCTAATATTTGCAATTGCTTGTCCCACCCTGCCTTCTCCAAAGCAGGAGTGATAAATTTGGTACAAATATCCCTTTCTGAAAGTGTCTTTTTATTCATTCTCTTTCTTTTCAGTGTCATCCAAGCCCGGACAAAAAATAATTCCCACAAGGTCGGGACAAATTGCGCTCGATTGAAGTTCTTACTTTTTAATATGCTGAGCCCAACAGACCTATACACGACTCCCCTATACCATCCAAGTGTTCCCTATATATCAAGCTTGCAGCCTTAGGTTAATTCCACATCCAAGCTCAAACTTAACGAATTATCATTAAATGCTGCTGAGTTTTTAAGAATTTATTGGATATTTCAAGGTCATGGGTGTGAACTTGGGGAGGGGTGATTGTTTTCTATTAGTATAGAAATTGACGGTTTCGGGCTTTGCGTTCAGGCGGGTTTCGGAGCACAAAACTTTCAAACAGAACCACACTTGAATAGAGGCACAAAGCTTCAAGTTTGCACGTTACCCCGCCTGACGCAAAACCCATGTTAACTGCTGGCTTTCTCGTCATTTAGTGTTGTCTTAGTTTCATTAATTAGTTCTTTCAATTTGTCTGGAACTTTTTCAGCCCAAGCGTCTATAAAGTTGTCAAACGTCATATCATCTGTTACTTTTATAAACTTCAAATATTGAATCGTCATCCAAAATTCAGTTTTATTCCTAAAAAGTGGAAATAATTGTAATGCGACAATTCTGTTTTCTGTTCTTTTGTATCGGTCTTTATAAAGCAGGTCAAGATTTTCTGTTAACCAACCTTTAAATGGTTTGGAAATTTTATTCTCCGGTTTTCTAATAACGTCTGTAACATAGTCAGCCAATGATGATGAATAGCCCTTCCAATTTGTGTAAGGAGGATTTGTCTGCCAAGTTTGAGACATTTTATCAATGCAGAATATTGAGGACAATTCGCAAAGTGCTTCTTCAAACCATCCGAATTTGTCATTTGTCGTGTAGAAATCGCTGTCAATAACGTGATGACAAAGTTCGTGAGCAAACTGATATGAATATTGGCTCCAAAATCTATCAGATGTGCTTAAATATAGCAAGTTGAATTTGTCAAATTTAACAATTTCAGGATAATCTGTCGGAGGAATTTTGTTTTTAGAGTTAATAACATAAACTGCCTTCTCTCTAAGTACATGACAAAAATTGATAGGTAAAAATAAGTAGCCATGTGTAATCGTTTGATATAAAGTTAATTAAAACAATTTCACCATGGCTACTAGAAGCAAAATTAAGCAACTAGCCTGTGAATTAATAAAAAACCTACCTACATTAACAAAACCGAGAATTGATTTGATTGCTTTATTCATTTTGTCGATAGTTAAAGTGAGTACTGTAAATTTGGCAAAAATTGCTATTGCAATGGATACTGCTTGTAAAGCGCAAAGTAATTACAGGCGGTTGCAAAGATTCATTTCTGAAGTGAATTTTAGTCCTACTGTTATTATTCCATTGATAATGAGCTGGATAGAAAATGATGAACAAGGCTATACATTGCTTATAGACAGGACAAACTGGGAGTTTGGCAAGAAGAAAATCAATATTTTAATGATATCTATTCTGTATAAAGGATATAGTATTCCATTAGGTTGGTCACTACTGGATAAGAAGGGAAACAGTAATCAAGGGGAGCGCATAGATCTTATTAAACAGATTATTGATGAAATAGGGGCAGATAAAATTAAGTCATTGATTGGAGACAGAGAGTTTGGTGGTCCTTGTTGGATTAAGTATCTGGAAGACAAAGGAATAGATCCGATTATAAGGATAAAAGAGAACCAAAAAGTATATTACAAGGGCAAGGAAATATCTGTTAAGAGCATTATTAAGTCCAATTCAAGAAAGGGAAAGCATAGCAATAATAGGATTTACACTTATAATAATATGGAAGTATACATAAGTGGATTCAGGTTCAGAAATGACAAGAACAAGCTAGAGTATTTGATAATAATGTCTCAAAAACCAGTCAAAAACATACCTGAAATATATGGCCAAAGGTGGCAAATTGAAAGTATGTTTAAAAATTTGAAAAGCAATGGGTTTAATCTACAAGACACTCATTTACAAGAAGATGAAAGACTTGAAAGGCTTGTAGGTTTAGTCTCTGTAGCCTACACCTGGATGGTAAAAACAGGTTTAATGATTTTAAAAAAATCACCGGAAATCTTTAGATGCAAAAAACATGGACGACC
>SLKL01000476.1 GCA_007134625.1 Saprospiraceae bacterium | reverse complement strand
TCTCTAAATCAAATAAAAGCCAAATTAAAATCAACTTCTGAAGCTTGGATTGGTGCTACCATCTTTGCAATGAATGTAGCAGTATTCCTTTCTCACAATTCCTGACTTTTTGAGGAAGCCCGAATTATTGGTGTAGAATCTTACTTATAAATCAAATCTATATTCAATTTAATGAACTTCTTAAATCGAAAATCGATGCCTGTCCCGTGGAGGATAGCAACGAGATTCCTTGCCTGTCTCGTCCCTAGACGCAGACCTGTCTCGTCCTCAGACGTAGGCCTGTCTCGGGACAGAATGTAACGAGGTTCAATATTCAAAATGCTCTTTGAAGCATAAAAGATCTATTATTTGCAATTCGTACCTCAGTCCATACAGTCTATTCCCATTCATCTCTCATCTGCTTTTGATATTCTAAGGGGTAAATATCAGATTTTAGCTTTCCAGCATATTTCATTAAATCTCTCTTTGAAGATTTTGAAATAGCTTCGTCCACCCGCTTTTTAATCTCCTCCTTTGGAGTTCCCTTTTTGATAATTACCACCATAAGTTTTAGTACTTACCTTAACAATAACAAATCTTCCAGAAATTTGATCCTTACTAATTATTTTTATTGCATTCGTGTCAACATTTAGATATCAAAGATAAGAAAATGACTATTGACCGTCTGTCCCCCAAAACCACTTTAGGAGTGCATTGGTCTTTAACACACATCCTTGACGATAAAGATCAGGAAATATTGAAAATCACTATTAATTGACTATCAATAGTTTGACGTTAAAATACCGACTATGCTTAAATGCGTATATTTAAATTTACGTATAATTGAAACTATATTATGCGTTTTTACGTATATATACATAAATGAATAGTCATATGGATAATATTTTTGGAAATAAACCTGTATCAGGGGATGATTTTTTTGGGAGGCAGGACTTTGTAAAACATCTCAAAGCTATATTGGTATCGAAGAATAGCTTTCTCTTGCTCGGACTCAGAAGAACTGGCAAAAGCTCTGTGCTGGAGGAAGTTGTGAGGTTGATGGGCATTGAGAATCCCGATATAATTGTCATCAATTTGAATTGTCAGACTTATGAAAGTATTCATGACCTGTACAAAAACATCTACCTTTCTTTGCCGCATTCGTGGAGAAGCAGGATGCGCGAATACATGCAAGACGCAAAGGCTATCCCTAAAAAACTCATAGACGTCATTACGGATCATGTAGAAGAAGTCGATATTCCTTATATTGGATCTGTAAAGTTGCGCAATGACGCACTCACCTATTCCAATCCACTAAAAGAACTGCTTACTAGGTTTTTTGATGAGCAAAAACAGCACATCGTCATTGTGCTGGATGAGTTGCCATTTTTATTTGAAAATATAGCTGAGGTAAACAAAGAAAGTACAAAATTGGAAATCGAAGCGGTGCTCACCACCTTGAGGTCTTGGAGAAATATTGGTATTTCTCAGGCGATTTGTGGTTCATTAAATTTACATACTCAACTCGAACACTTGGGTGTCTCACAAAAACTATTAGGTGGTGTTCTGACTCAAACACTACCAAAGTTTACAGTAGAAGAAGCGAAACAAATGATGCGACAATTAAGTACTTCACAAGAACCATTGAAAGATGATGACCTAGATAAAATCATACGATTGATGCCAGATTGTATCCCGCAGTTTTTACGGTATTTTGTTTTTTGCCTAAATACACATTGGAATGGTGAGACTTCTGAAATCAAAACAATATATGATAAATATGTCTATCCCAATATCGTGAAGGATTTTGAGTATCAGTTTAATGAAAGATTTGCCAATTTATCATCAGATTATATTTCTCTTGCAAAGAAAATATTGACCCATATCCATAGAAAGCCAGGTCTGAGGGAAGCAGAGTTGTTAAATGCTGTCAAAGACAAAAATGCATATAGTGTATTGTTGATTTTGGTCAATCACGAGTTCATTATCATTAATGAAAACAACCAAATCGACTTCTCTTTCGAAATAGTTCGCCATTGGTGGCGCAAAAAAGCAATATAAGATGACAACAGTGTTCGTAAAAAAATATAATCCACTTGAAATGTCAACTGAAGATATTCTTGCCCTGGCGACAGGAAGAGAAAAGCTACTTGATATTATGCTAGCTGAAATGAAGGTCTGTCTCAAAAAGGGAAGTAATCAACACTTTGTACTGCATGGCCCACGAGGAATTGGTAAATCATTTTTTACCAGATTGGTCAAAATTCATCACGACCGATTGGATGATTTTAAGAATAGCCTCTTTTTACAATTGCCGGAAGAACAAGAAAACATCAACTATGCTTCGGATCTATTGGATGTTATTTCTACCCTGCTGGAAGGAGGTAAACTCATAGATGCAACACCTAGATGGAGGACATCCGATATGCAATGGCAAAGTTCAAAAATCAGACTGAGAGCAGCTATTGAGGAAATTAAAAAGATGGGAAAAAACCATGTCTTTGTAACTCAGGAAAACCTTCAATTCTTTATCCCAAAATTGGATAAAATAGAAAGTGCAAGATTGCGCGAGTTTCTTTCAGACTTTGAAGAAGTGACCCTAATAGGATCGAGCCTGAGACCTGATCTGGACAATAACTACTCTAAGAGATTATTCCAGGTGTTTAAGAAATTTGAATTAGAGCCATGGACTGCCGATGATTTTCTGATTTATTATGACAAATTGGCTCAACATTCCCAATATGACAAAGAGCAACTTGTAAATCTAAAACGATCAAAAAATAAAATCAAGGCTATCTTGCAGTTTACTGGTGGAAACCCAAGGTTGGCGGTAATACTTAGTAAATTAATTTTTGAAAAAAATATCTTAGATACAGCACTGCTTTTAGATGGCATAATAGACGAACTAACAAGCTATTATCAGGATATCACCAATGAAATTCCGGCAAAGTCAAAAATCTTGTTTGATATGTTGATACGCAAGGGTGAAAATATGACACAAAGTAATCTGGCAGCCTCATTTGACCCTCCTTTGGAACAAAAAGACATAGCTCGCTCTTTCTCATGGCTCACTGATAATTACTATGTGGTCAGCCGCAAACAATCCAAAGGCAACACCAAATACTTTTATGTAAGAGACAGGTTGTATGTACTGTATTACCAAAAAAGGCAGGTATATGCTGATGTGCCATTTTCCTTTGTGGGTATTTTTGTGGATTTTTTGAATGCTTTTTATACACAACAAGAAAAAGAAGTAGGAAGTCTAGGTTTTAATAACTTAGTTAACGAACCAAGTGAAAAACCATATAACTACACCAAACTTTTCCAAATAATTAAAAAATCGGAATGGCCATACATTGAGAAATATCATAATAAATGGAAAGATGAAAAATCCTTTTCATCCCTATTAGGAGATTCTCTACAAAAGGTCATTAAGGAAAATCCAGATAATAAATTCTTCTATTTCAAAAACACTTTCGATACCATTCGTAACTTTGGATTTATCAACATCAATGAAGTGATCAACGGTCTTTGCATTGGTCTTTATGAGTATAGGGATATAGATTTTCTAGGACAGGTAGTGGATGAGTTATCATATGATTTTGCTGATGATGCTTTTGTACAGATTAATCTAGAAGTGTATAAATATCTGCTCAACCCAGATGGAATGGATATCAATCAATTACATCCTGATGTGAGGACGGTGGTGAAAAGTATTTTGCATGATAAATAGTGCTTAGAAAAATGAAGGATTAAGGCGATATGAATCGATTTGTTTTCAAACAGACCCTGAACCTCAAACATAAATTAATCACTTCCTCATCAGCATCAGTGGGAGTAGAGAATTTTCCTCCTCAGTCCCCTTCATTTCATTCTCAGTTCTTAATAGGGAGGCAAATAGTTATAATCAATTCTCCATTTTCAAAATCCTCCCTGCGAATAACTATCTTTGCCATGTCAATTCAATGATGACATGAGAAAAAAGCTGTTGTTCTGCCTTCTGTTCTTTACAATTTTTTCTGTGACGAAAAAAGAGTTGTCCGGTAGTTCTTTTTTGCAAGATTTACCTTCAAAACAAGACGATGCGCGAATTGAAGTCATTGCCGTTTTTGCACCATCAGAAGAAAGCGGTTTGCCCGGTATAATGACTGAGATAAAGCCGCGTAGCATTGAGCCAAAAAAGTATTTCTGGAAGCTAACAGCCGAAAACAATATATTGCCTGCTCAATTCAGAGAAGCCCCTAATCCGGTATTTTACTTTCCTGCTAAGGGCTTATATATACTGGAGGTAAAGGCAATGGATCAGTATGGAAATAGTGAACAGTCGATGGTTAACATTCAGGTTTCGAAAGATGAGGTGGTTTTATTTTACCCGGATGAGGAAGATATCGTTTTTACCTATCAGCAATTTACAAATCCCTCAGAAGTGTGGAATCGCCTTGAACTCACGGGATATTCTGCCAAACCTGCTACGCTGCTTGGTCAACCCTGGTATATTGTAGCCGGTGGTGGTTTAACAGCAAGCGGAATTGCTGTTGCTTTGTGGCCTGAAAGCGATGATCCTACACCACCACTGAAAGCTAATGATTTGCTTATGCAATTAAATTGCCCCGAGGGAACCACTGTATTTCCCTTGCAAAACGATGAGGGGCAAGGCTTGTTCATTGAATCAATTAGTGGTTTGTCAGCTGATGTGGGCGAGTTGATACCCCCGGATCAAATTTTAATTTACGGAGGACTGAAACAAGATTTAATTTTCACCTACACCATCGGTGATGAGTTCGGACAGCAGTCTTCAGCAGAGGTGAGAATAAATGTGATGCTGCCGACAATGGAGCTGCAAAACCACCAACTTAAGGTAAAAGCTGGCGAGTCAATTCAGCTTAATTTATTGGAAAACGCAATATGCAGTAATTGTAAAATCATTGATATTGAGCAACCACTGACGGGTAGTTTTTCCTTAGAAGGTGATCTCTTTATTTATACAGCAGATATTGATTTCGGAGGTGATTTTCAATTACAATACACCGTTGAGGATGAATGCGGTCAACAGAAAGAGGCAACTATTTTGATTGAGGTAACACCATTTTGTGATGTAGAATTTACTTTTGAAAAAGGCCTGCCCGATTGCGGATTGGATAACGGTTGGTTAGAGGTAATTGGTGACCCTGAAGGTGATTTTGCTTTCCTTTGGGACAATGGTTCAATGGTAAACCGAATCGAAGATTTGAGTTCCGCTGAATATAGCCTCACAATAACTGATCAGTTGAATGGATGTGAGTATTCAGAAACTGTTTTGTTGGATGAAAAAGAAGCGACATATGCCGAAGTTTTGAATACCGTCGGCGGTAACTGTCTGAACTCAGCAGATGCAGAATTGGAATTGAATTCACCCCGCGAAGGAATACTGAATATTGCAATTTCAGGTGAAAATCTGAATGAAGAAACAACAGTTTCCATAACAGATCAAATAACGGTGAGCCTAAGCCAACTGTGGAGTGAGCTTTTCTGGAAAGTCGGTAACTATACTCTGGAATTAGGTCTGGATGAAGCAGGAGATCAATGTATTCAGACATTGCCTTTTTCGCTGGAAGAAATTCCCACTGACCTTACGGCCATGGATGATGAGTACTCCGTTGCTTCAGGACAAACCCTCAATGGTAATGTACTCGAAAACGATGAGGGTACAGGATTAATAGTCAGTTCTTTTGCTGAACCGGAATTCGGAAGTCTCAGTATAGAAGAAAACGGTGATTTTACATTCGAGACTACCGAAGATGAATCGGGAACAATAATCGTGGAATACGAGGTCACTGATAGTTGTGGATATACCGGCTCAGCTCTTTTAATTATCGAAGTTTTTCCATGTGTACTGGATTTTGAACTGGAGGTTACCAATACCCCTTGCGGTGAAGAAATTGGAAGAGTGGAGATTCTTGTAGATGACCCCAGTTTATATGAATTCGAGTGGTCGGCGGGAGGAGATGGTTCGGTTTCTGAAGGTTTAGCTGAGGGGAATTATACAGTTACCATAACGGAAATAGAAACTGAATGTAGTGAAGAGGTGGAATTTGAGATACAGACGCTTCCACCTGTTGCGGTGACTGACAGCTTTCAGGTATTTGTCAATGACACCCTTAGCGGCAATCTTTTGATCAACGATACCGGATTCGACTTGATAGTAGTGGATTACGGTCCACAAACAGGTAATTTACTATTGGAGGAAACCGGGGGTTTTACTTATTTTTCAGCCGATGATTTTACCGGTAAAGATGAATTCTGGTACCTGATTGAGGATGCCTGTGGTGGCAGGGACAGCGGCGTGATAATTATTGATGTGCTACCGCTAACTTGCGAACCGGATGTAGTCATTGAAGTCGACAGCGCCACTTGTGGGTTGGCCGATGCAATGGTCGTGGCATCAATAACGGCTGATTGTGATTACGAAGTCATCTGGCATGACGATTCAAGGGGTGATACCCTGTTCAATCAGACTGCCGGAAATTATGAATTGAAGGTGGTCACCGGGGGAGGAGGTTTTGAGCAGGATACACTGGTTTTTTCCTATACCATTTTTGAGAAAAACCCTGAGTACATTGTAGAGGTTTTTACAGAAAACCCCAACTGTTATAAGAATGGTCAAATCTTATTGGATCTGATTAGCCCCGGAGATGGTGAATTTAAAGTGGTTGTAGAAGGTCCGTCGGGTCGGGATACAATTTTCACCTCAGATAATTCACTGGAATTAGGAGACAAACTTGAACTGGACGCCGGAGATTATCTGATTTTCGTCAAAGATATTTCTCTGGAATGTGAGTTAGCTGATACATTAAGTCTCCATCTTGAAGAGGATGAAGTACTTTTTGAGTTGGTAAATGACACCCTGATATTGTTTTCCGGTGAAAATATGTCCTTTGATTTGTTTGCAAATGATACGGGCACCGGCTTGATGCTTATCGATATAGAAGACCCCCCATTTGGTTCATTGACTACAGCTGCTAATGGAAAAGGTGATTACTCTGTTGAATTACCCGACCATGGAATTTTTATATTGGAATACCGTGCAAAAGATACCTGTGATAGGGAATCCTCAGCATTTCTGGTTATTGAGGTCATTCTACCCCCCTGTGAATTTGAAGTGGACTTTGAAAAAACTGATAGTGATTGCGGTTACGATAATGGTGCTATACTTACTTCTATCACACCTGAAGGTCAGTACACTTATTTGTGGAGTAATGGAGCTGAAACCAAAGACCTAAGTGATCTGGCAGCCGGAACTTATACGCTGACCGTGACGGATGAATTGCGACTATGCAGTCTCGAATTTGAGGCAGAAATTAACGAAAAAGCATCCAATTGGATTCAGGATGTAAATGTAGTACCTGAGGGTTGTGCACTCGAAGCCGATATTATCCTTGACCTACTCGCCCCGGATAGTGATCAATTGAATATCGTTATCAATGGTGGCGCGTACAATAATTTCCAATTGACAGTGCCGCAGGGTACTGTTTCACTAAATGATTATGTTGGCTTTACAGCAGGGATTTACTTTTTAGATGTCACACCGCTTGGAAGTCAGAGCTATTGTAAAGAAAATACCTCAGCTCAGATAGTGTTTGTCTCCAATCCTGTCAGCTTCTCAGTAACTCAGTCGATACCACCATCTTCCCCTCAAGGCTCTAACGGTCAGATCAGCATTGAAATCAACGGCGGATTTCCACCCTACAGTTTGTTTTTAAACGGTGAACACCATGCAACCACCTCTCAAAATAGCTATACATTTTTCAATCTCAGTCAGGGAACTTATGAAATTGAGGTAGTGGATGCACAATCTTGTTCGGGTGGTACAGAAACTGTGGACCTGTTCATCGGTGGGAATTTTTGGTTAAAAAATCATGCACCTCTTACTGTCTTTTCCCATGAACATCACCCTATAAAGCCATCTATTGCTGAATTAATTGAGTTCGATCCCGATAAAATCGAGGAGACTTATTACTATCCGCTCCATTCTGTTGGCATGGCGCTTCAATGGGAAACACCCGGTAATTGGTTGGCAGAATTACGATTACATCAAAATACTGCTATCAGCGCTTATCAACTAACGAACTCTCAAAACTTAATGGATTGGAATAAAATCACCACTGCTCAACTTTCTCTATCAAAGGTTTTCTCTCTTCTGGAAAAAACAAATGGGTATCTTGGAGCAGGCAGCAGTTTATTACAACACAAAAGGGAATTATCATGGGGCACGCTTACTCAGTCTGATATTGTTTCTGCTCAAAATACCGATCATTCTCTCCTAATGAAGGGAGGTTTCCAATGGAATCTAAGTGAGGGGATTTCTCTGGAATCAGGATTGTCTCTCGAATACTTTTTCCAACAAAAAAAGAGCATTTATCAGCTTGAAGTTCAATTGAGGTATGAGTTTTAAGGGGGTTAAAAAATTGACAAATTCTACGTTTTCAATATTCAACTCTCAATTTTCAATTACTTTTGCAGTCCATTAGAGTAAACGACAGATGCAAATATTCAAACAATTCACTTTTGATTCAGCACATTTTCTGCCCAATGTACCTGAGGGGAATAAATGAAAAAATATGCACGGGCACACTTATCGTCTTGTGGTCTATCTCGAGGGACCACTTCAACCTCATCTGGAGTGGGTGGATGATTTTGCTGTAGTCAAAAATGCCATTAAGCCG
>SLKL01000121.1 GCA_007134625.1 Saprospiraceae bacterium | reverse complement strand
GCAAGTGCCACAGCAGCCATGAAAGCAAAAGCCTGTTTGAAGTCAGCAAAAGTTACTTCAGCACTTAATTTATTGTTTTCTTCTTTCCAGTCCATCTTTTTTATCGTAGAACACAACTAATCTGAATGTGTTCAGAGATTCTTTTCAGAATCCCTTAGAAGGCGCATCAGAATATTGGTTTCTTTTTCTGTTAGTTTCCTCCACTTGCCGAGTGGCAGACTACCAAGCCGTATGTTCATTATCCTAATGCGCTGTAGGCGGTTCACTTCATATCCCAAAACCTCACACATTCTCCTGATTTGACGATTCAACCCCTGAATGAGGATAATGCGAAAACTGTGCGTTCCTGTTTTTTCAATAAAACAAGGTAGCGTAACAGTATCCAGAATGGGCACACCGCTTGCCATTTTTTTCAAAAAAGTGTTGGTAACCGGCTTATTTACACTGACGATATATTCCTTTTCATGGGCGTTTCCTGCCCTCAAAATTTTATTGACAATATCACCGTCATTGGTGAGGAGAATTAATCCTTCAGAGGGTTTGTCCAGTCGTCCGATATGGAAAATTCGCTCGGGGTAATTCACAAAGTCAACTATGTTTCCCTTCACATTGCGATCCGTGGTGGAAATAATACCGGGTGGCTTATTCAAAGCGATATAAACCCGTTTCTTTTTATCTGCCTGTTTAATTAGCTTTCCGTCAACCGTAACTTTGTCACCACTTTTTACACGATTTCCTTTCTGAGCTTTTTCATCATTTAAGTGCACCCTTCCGGATTCTATCAGCCTGTCCGCTTCCCTTCTTGAGCAAAAACCGGTATCACTAATGAATTTATTCAGACTGATTGTATCTCGATTGGATTCCATTATTTGCTTCTTCGACCTTTTTTCAGGAAAAAAACATACCTGATTCTGAAATGATTTAAAACTACTTCAAAAGCAATTTGAGGCATTAGATTACGGCATTAAATTCGATAAATTAAAACTCAAGGGATAGACCAAGACTGATGAAATGAATTAAAGTAAAGTTATAAACATCGGAGACATCAGCACCACCCTCGAGAAAGCGATAACCCAGCATGAGACTGAAATCATCAACGGGGTAATATCGGCCTCCTATAAAAAAGTCAAAAGCCCTTCCCTGAGAAGCTGCTAATCCATCCCCCTCCAGAAAAACTCCCCAGTTTTCAGTTCTGTATCCAAGATGCAAATTAATCAGTGGCACAAAACCCACATCTGTTTCCCTTCCGTGAGCTGTATCAGCTGTCAATCTAATGGTGGCATCCCTCAGCTTGGCAGTTGCCCCCAAACCGAAAATCCAGTTGTCAGTATGAATGAGATCCCGACGATAAGTAATGCGATAGCTATTGAATTTGTAAAAACCTGTAATCTCATTATTCCGCGCAAATTCAATTCCCTTAAAAAAGATATCCTCGTCTAATATGCCCTTGTAATCCAGATTGAGTGGAGCGAACAAAAAGGTCAAATGGTTCCGTTCTGCCCAGGTCCTCCTAACCTCCACCCTGATCGGTATTGTTATTCCATCCCTTTCGAACTGATCGGTAAAACTCAGAGTAGTTCCGCCATCATTAGGAACTCTAAAGTCATTATATGACTGGAAAAATACACCACTCTCGACACTAAATGACCATTGTGCCGCTATGGATCCAGAGAATATAAACAAGAGCGAAATCAGTAATATTTTCATCTTATACATTTACATATCTTTTTGTCAACTAAATTATTAACGATTTTATTTCAAAACTCCGGCTAATTTAGCTACTCGCTTCTGGCACCTCTGCTTCTAGCTTGTGAAAGGGTTGATAATCTGTGTACGATTCAAATGTCACGGATTTTGAAAACCACCAGCTAAACAGTAAAAATTCCTGTCTCGATTTGATCAGCCGAAATGACCAACCTTCTGAAGGAAGGGGTTTTGTTGAGTATTGCAAAATCCTCATAACGGTCATCAAGGTTGAAAAAAGTAGATGGTGTAATGAAAGTAATAGATTGATCCCGGATAATTGTTTTTTCGCAGTGGTAATGTCCACAAAAGAAAAAGAGATTTTTATCAAAATTGCCGATAAAGTCCTCCATTTTTTCCATCTGTTTAAAAGCATGATGGTTGTCCATATAGGGAACAGCAGCCCTGAATGGTGGATGATGAATAAAGATGAAAACCTTATCACCTGATGCTTCAATTTCCTCCTTTAGCCAGTGCCATTGATCTTTACATAATTCAGCAGTGGTGCTGTCGCAAAAAATAAAGTGGTGACCATGAATATTCTCGGAATAATAGAACTCATTGTTCTTAAGTGATTTATTCGGATGAAAAACTTCCTGTAAAAGTGCGGGATTGTCATGATTTCCGGAAATAACTCTGTAAGGCAAACTCGATCTATCTAATTCTGTTTTTATCCAAACATACACCTCTCTGTCTCCTTCCCTGAAACACAAATCACCTGCTATTATCAACATGTCCGGTCGGTCATCCACAGCTAAATCCAGAGCTTGTAGAAAATTGCTGCGCGTATCAACATCAAAAGGGCGTTCACCTTCGCCGGCAATATGAAGATCAGAAAGAATAGCCAATCGCATTTTTTCCATTACAGCTTTTTCAATAGCGTATTCATGGAGGTTTTTTCTGCTATCACTTTTTCTACCTCATTAATAGGTATTCTGATTTGCTCAAGCGTATCTCTGTCTCTCAATGTAACTGCATTGTCCTCCAATGTCTCAAAATCCACTGTTACACAAAATGGCGTTCCATTGGCATCTTGTCTGCGGTAACGCCTTCCGATGGTGTCTTTTTCATCGTATTGGCAATCAAAAGCGTATCTAAGTTCATTGAAAATTGCAGTGGCTTTATCTGTTATCTCCTCTTTGTTTTTCACAAGTGGTAAAACAGCGCATTTGATGGGAGCCAAAGCGGGAGGTAGTTTCAAGACCAATCGCTTACTTGTTTTTCCATCGGCATCAGGCACCTCATCCTCTTGATAAGCCTGCGAGAGAACCGCCAAAAACATACGATCGAGACCTATGGAAGTTTCCACCACGTAAGGAGTATAACTCTCATTAATTTCATGATCGAAATACTGCAACTTTTTACCGGAATACTCCTGATGCTGCTTTAAATCGAAATCAGTCCTCGAATGTATGCCCTCCAGCTCTTTGAAACCAAAAGGAAAATCGTATTGGATATCAACAGCTGCATTGGCATAGTGAGCGAGATTGTCGTGATCGTGGTAGCGCAGTTTTTCATCGGGTGTACCCAATGCTTTGTGCCATTTCATACGGAAATCCTTCCAGTACTCATACCACTTCATTTCTTCACCCGGACGCACAAAATACTGCATTTCCATCTGCTCGAATTCACGCATACGGAAAATAAACTGTCGCGCTATAATCTCATTTCTAAAGGCCTTGCCGGTTTGCGCAATACCAAAGGGGATTTTTGAACGGGTAGTATTGGCTACATTCAGAAAATTCACAAATATACCCTGAGCCGTTTCAGGTCGGAGATATAATTTTTCTTCCTTTCCCGCCACATTACCTAATTGTGTAGAGAACATCAGATTGAACTGTCGCACCTCCGTCCAGTTGCGGGAACCACCCACAGGATCGGGAATATCCAGATCTTTGATCAATTGACCCAAAGCTTCAAGATCGCCTTCATTCAGACATCTTGCCAACTCAGCTTTTACCTCTTCGATTTTGGCTATGTAACCCGATACACGAGGATGCTCCGCCTTAAATTTTTCCTCAACAAAATCATCGCCAAACCTCTTTGCAGCTTTCCGCACTTCTTTATCCACTTTCTGATGGAGTTTTTCAATATAGTCCTCCACCAATACATCGGCACGGTATCGCTTTTTGGAATCTTTGTTGTCAATCAAAGGATCCATGAAAGCATCCACGTGACCACTTGCCTTCCAGGTCTTGGGATGCATAAAAATGGCAGCATCCAAACCCGATATGTTGTCGTGCAATTGCACCATGGATTTCCACCAATATTCCCTGATATTGTTTTTCAGCAAAACACCATTGGGACCATAGTCATAAACGGCACCAAGTCCATCGTAAATTTCACTCGATTGGAACACATACCCATACTCCTTGCAATGGGAAACTATATTTTTAAAAACATCACTCATGCCAAAATCTTAAAATGAACCGCAAAGATGAGAAAAGCTGCTGTTATCAGATAATTCTATTCAGGGAAAATTACTAAGGATAAACAAACGACTAAAGCTTTATAAGGGACTCAGTTTGAAAAGCTCTTTTGTAACTCACCGATAATCACCTGACTTTTAGGGAGAATTTTACCTATTGGGCAGTATTGATTTCATGAAGTAGAAAGCCTAAAAAGTGAAAATGTGGAGAACTCCCATACTACTCCACCCCACCAAAATACTCCAACTCCTGACCAAAGTCCAGAGCAGGAAAATCACGCATTAATTCCTTTACCGTTTCCAACTGCATTTTCCTGAATCGCTGATGCTCCTCTGTATCGGGATTGAAAGGGCGGTGCCCGACAGCGCGGAGCAGGTCCTCAGTGCGCTTGAGCAGGTCTCGGGTCTCACCGTCAAAAGCGACCTCCGCAAAACGGCGCATGATGTAATCCGTAGCTATAGCAGAGGGATGTACCATATCTTCCCCATAAAAGCGATAATCACGTAGCTCGTCCATCATCAGTTCATAGGACGGAAAATAAAAAACCCTGTCCGGTAGGGAGTGCTGCAAATAAGCCGCTGTGAGCAGTAATGCCGCCTTACTCCTGCTGTTTCCCACTGCTCCATCTCTGAGATGACGAACCGGACTGACCGTAATGATTATTTTGATGTCGGGCCTGAGCTGCTGCAAAGCCTCGAATGCCTTTAAAAGTTCTTTGTGCAGTACCGCGGGACTCAGCCACTCCTTATCAAATTGCTTATTGGGCACCTTGTGGCAATTGGCGACCACCTCGCCCTTTTCTTTTTCCAGATAAACCCAGGAGGTACCGAGAGTCAGTATCATAAAACGGCTGCTCCTCAGTTGAGCAGAAGCAGATTTTAAAGAAGCATTCATTTTTTCCGCCACCGCATCCGCATTCGCACCTGAATAACTCCCGTGAAACTGATAGTGATGATAAAGCCCATCCCTGAAAAACAGTTCCTCCCGAGAGACCATGCGCTCCTCCATCAGATTTTCCAGCAAGCGAGCTATGGAAAGTGGATTGTAAACAATACCCGAAGGATTGGAAAGCACCCGGATTTTTCTTTTTTGAAAAAAAAGCGCCATATGTTCAGCAAAACAGGACCCTATAGAAAGAATATGATCCCGATGATTGATGAGATCGGGCAGTGGATTAATTTTTATGGGCGTATTCCATTTCATTCTGCTAAGATACACTTCCATTCGAAGCCCTCATTGATCAGTCGGTAAGTTTCGCCGGTTTCGGGGCATTGCGCATTGTTATCCGTATCAAAAGACAATTTGTGGCCGGCCTTGCTCACCCATCCCTGTTGTTTGGCGGGATTGCCGTAAACCATCGCAAAGTCAGGCACTTCTTTTGTCACTACTGAACCCGCACCAATCAAAGCATATCGACCCACTGTAACACCACAAATTAAAGTAGAATTGGCGCCTATGCTCGCCCCTTTGCCCACCAAAGTACTCTTGAATTCATCCTTGCGCTCTATGCCCGCTCGCGGATTGATTACATTGGTAAAAACCACGGAAGGTCCCACGAAAACTTCATCCTCCAGTGTCACCCCCTCATAGACAGAGACGTTGTTTTGTATTTTCACCCCCTTGCCAATGCTGACCTTTGAGCCGATAAAAACATTTTGCCCAAGCACACAGTTTTCCCCGATCACAGCCGAGGACATCACATGACAAAAATGCCAGATTTTAGTGTTTTTTCCTATAGTACAACCTTCGTCAATTACGGCAGTTGGATGAGAGAAATAAGACATAGTTATTTGTTTTTTATTGAAGAATCCCTTCTACTCCATTTAAGAATTAAAGGTATCGGGGAAAGTAAATCGTATCAATATTCGATGGTTATTATTTAAACTATTGGGTTTTATTTTTTGCCAACGCTGCAAACCTTGGTACGACAGGCTCACCAACCTACAGGGTTTTTGAAACCCTATAGGTTACCCTTCCCCACTTAGATCTATAATATTCTAAAATTTTGCATCCCAAGTACATTATCCATTACTGAAAATCTGAGAGGTTTACCCTGTAGAAACTACGTACAGGGTCTTAAACTAACTCTTAGTCATTCCCCTAAACTCAATATTTTAACCTATCTCACAATTAAATAACTTTTAAGAAATCATTAGATACTATTCGTTTCATTTTACTTCTACAATTTTTTATATCATAGCCGATTCAATTTAAGAATTTCCAGTAATTCAATATGAATTAAGTTTACAATCAGAAATCCCAAGTTAAATCACTTCTTAAATCGCATATCGTTAATCGTTAATCGGTGTTCAATTTATCCACTAATTTATTGATCACCTTCCACTTTTAGATAATAATCCAAAGGTCCCACTCAACAACTATCTCCTTAACACAGGTCTCCCGATACTCTCGTAATCAAATCCCTGCTCTTCCATTATCTCCAGGCTAAATACATTCCTACCGTCGAATATCACTTTTTTATTCATTCTCTTTTTCATCTCCTCAAAATCAGGATTCCTAAAGGCTCCCCATTCCGTAATGATGGCAAGAGCATCCGCTCCGTCAAGTGCATCGTATTGATTGCTCACCAATTCTATAGCGTCCCCGAAAAGCTTGCGAATATTGTCCATCGCCTCGGGGTCAAAAGCCTTTATTTTGGCACCTTTTTCAAGTAAACTCCGGATAATCGTAATAGCCGGTGCTTCCCTGATGTCATCCGTTTCCGGTTTGAAAGCAAGCCCCCATATGGCTATGTTTTTTCCCTGAATATCACCACCGAAGTAGCGGAGGATTTTATCTACAAGCACCCCTTTTTGATCCTGATTCACCTGCATGACTGAATTCAATATGCGGAAATCGTAGTCCGTCTCAGCAGCAGCCTTGGCGAGCGCCTGCACATCCTTAGGGAAACAAGAACCACCGTAACCCACACCCGGGAACAAAAACCTTTTTCCTATACGCGTATCCGAGCCCATACCTACACGTACCATATCCACATTGGCACCCAGTTTTTCGCACAGATTGGCGATCTCGTTCATAAAAGTGATACGTGCAGCAAGGTAAGAATTGGCAGCGTACTTGGTCATTTCCGCCGAGCGCTCATCCATAAAAATGATGGGATTACCCTGACGCACAAAAGGCTCGTACAACCTCCTCATTTTTTCCCTTGCTTTTTCCGAAGAAGTACCCACCACCACGCGATCCGGCTTCATGAAATCATCCACAGCCACCCCCTCGCGCAGGAATTCCGGATTGGAGACCACATCAAAAAGGGATGGATCCAGCTTTTCCGCCAGTATATTGTGTACCTTTTCAGCAGTACCCACCGGCACAGTGCTTTTGTCCACTATGATTTTATAATCCGTAATCATACCACTCAACTGCCGCGCCACATCCATTACAAAAGACAGGTCCGCCGAGCCGTCGCCACCGGGAGGAGTAGGCAATGCAAGGAAAATAATCTCTGCATCCGCTATCCCCTCTTTCAGATCAGTAGTAAAATGCAGCCTTCCCTGCGCCGTATTTCGCTCAAACAAAATATCCAGATCCGGCTCATAAATAGGCACCTCACCTGCTTGCATCCGCTTCACCTTATCTGCATCGATATCAATACACACCACGTGATTCCCCATCTCCGCAAAGCATGTTCCCGTAACCAAACCAACATAACCGGTACCTACAACCGCTAACTTCATCTTCAATATTTTTGTGTGATAAGCATTGCAACCCTACCACAGTGGGCTACATTAAAAGATGCGCAAATATAATGAATGAGTCCAACTTTTGGACAATAAACCACCACCCTCAGATCATCAAAATGTTAAGACTTCAGGCTATCCCCTCGAAAAGCAGTACTATTAGGGCGTGTCCCCCAAGTTCTTGGGGGTCGGGCTTTCCGCTTTACTTCGTGTCCGCTTCAATCCCTCACGCGGTGGGGGGATTTTGTGGGGTTGGGGGAGATTCTCTATATTTACATTTTAATGAAAGGTAGCTTACAGTCCCTCTCAATATCCTTCTATGGCAACAAACAAACATGCAACAATAAGATACCATGCACTTGACCGGTGCTTTAGTAATTATGGGGGGGAGAAGCTTTAAATCGTTTTTACGGAAAGGAGTGATTCTCCTTGTGTTTTTAGGCTCAACCTCACTTGCTTATGGGCAAATAAATAAAGATAGGAATATAATCTGGTATATCCCTTCACCTGATACAAGAATAAACGGAATAGCAATAGGACCTATGATACAAAGTCTTGAATTGGATTTTGATACCAGTTTGAATACCGTAGTAAATGGAATAAGCTTTGAGATTATTGGTTTGGGATTGCTTTTGCCAATTGTTCCAAGTAGTCCGATTTACGACGAGGATGAGGAATTTTACAAGGATAAAAATAATATGGATTCTTTGATAAATTCCTATTCATATCCTAAATACCTCATCAACGGTCTAGCAATATCACCCGGAGGAGTTGCAGGATATGATGTATATGTGAATGGGTTAAATCTATCCGGATTAAATACCTTTACCGGAAAAATGAATGGTGTATCGCTTTGTTTAATGTTCAATATTAGTGG
>SLKL01000291.1 GCA_007134625.1 Saprospiraceae bacterium | reverse complement strand
TTTGCAGTCCATTAGAGTAAACGACAGATGCAAATATTCAAACAATTCACTTTTGATTCAGCACATTTTCTGCCCAATGTACCTGAGGGGCATAAATGCAAAAATATGCACGGGCACACTTATCGTCTTGTGGTCTATCTCGAGGGACCACTTCAACCTCATCTGGAGTGGGTGGATGATTTTGCTGTAGTCAAAAATGCCATTAAGCCGGTAGTGGATCGACTTGATCACCATGTACTCAATGATATACCCGGACTGGAAAATCCCACTTGCGAGAGAATCGCCATCTGGATCTGGGATCAAATCAAACCGAAATTGCCTTTGCTTACTAAATTAGAGCTTCACGAAACTCCTACTTCAGGAGTCGTTTACAGAGGAGAATAAATTTATTCCTACCCTTTTTCCGTTTTTTTTCGCATTTTTGCTTTTGGACTTAGGTTTTAAAATGAAAAAGAAAATAAACGGTTTCATGCTTCGCCTTTTGGGGTGGAAAATCAAAGGTAGGATTCCCTCAGAGGAAGAAGTACCTAAGGTGCTTTTGGTGGTTGGACCGCATACCTCATTTGCAGATTTTCCCATTGGTGTTTTTACACGGAATCAACAGGGACGGCTGGTTTATTATCTTGGTAAGGCTTCACTTTTCAAGCCGCCGTTTGGTTTTTTTCTAAAATGGCTGGGAGGCTATCCGGTGGATAGAACTGGCAACCTGGGTCTGGTGGATTCCATAGTTGAGATGTTTAATTCCCGGGAAAAATTCAGTATCTGTATCACTCCTGAGGGTACTCGTAAAAGAGTCGATAAGTTGAAATCCGGTTTTTATCATATCGCAAAAAAGGCCAATATACCCATTCAGTTGGTGGGCATGGATTTCGGGACTAAGACTGTGTTTTTTTCCGAAGTTTATCACCCGGCGGATACCTTTGAGGAGGAGCAGGAAAAAATCCGTAAATTCTGGGGTAAATTAAAAGCCTTTCACCCTGAAAAAGGGTTTCAGTAATAGAGCTAACAAATCGAATTAATGTACAATACAGAAAGCGAAAAAAGAATCATCCGGCAAACAGAAGTTTTTTTAGAAAAACTGGATGCACCCGGCTTTGATGCTACGGAATCACTTGAGGACCTGAGAGAAGTGCTGAGGTATCACGAGTGGAAATACTATGTAAAAAATGAACCACTTATCTCTGATCTGGAATATGATTTACTTTATAAATTACTGGAAAAAACAGAGGCAGAAAACCCGCTCTTAATTACTCCGGATTCACCTACGCAGAGAGTGGGTCAGGATCTCAGCGGTGCTTTTGAAACGGTCAATCATCTGGTCCCGATGCTTTCACTTGCCAACTCGTACAACCTTGAAGACCTGAACAACTTCAGGGATCAGTTGAAAAGGAAACTCAAAGACGAAGGGGATGTTGAATTCAACTATGTAGCCGAACCTAAATACGACGGAAGTAGCATTGCATTGATTTATGAAAATGACCTTTTTGTGCGGGCAGCTACGCGGGGCAACGGTGAACGCGGGGACGACATCACCCAAAATGTGCGAATGCTGAAAACCGTGCCTCTCAGGGTGCCTTTTTCCAAATATGGAATTCACAGGGCGGAATTGAGGGGAGAAGCCCTGATTCGATTGGATGCTTTTGACCGGATCAATCAGCAGCGGGAGGAAAAAGGGGAGAGTCTGTTTGCCAATCCGCGAAATGCAGCTGCAGGTGGACTGCGGATGAAAGACCCAAAAGAAGCGGCATCTAGAGGTATTGAACTTTTTGTCTATCAAATTGGACTGGCGGAAGACAAAGACGGTAAGGACCTTTTACAGGATTTTAAAACACACAGCAAAACACTGGAGGTGCTTGATCAGCTGGGATTCAGATCTTCTTTTCCGGATCATGGTGTTTTTTCCGACCTGGAGGAACTGTACAGTTTTCTGCAAAAATGGGAAGAAAAAAGGGCGGATTACCCTTACGAGATAGATGGTATGGTCATCAAAGTCAACGAACTGGAGACTCAGGCCAAAACCGGTAGTACAAGTCATCATCCCCGTTGGGCAATAGCTTTTAAATTCAAAGCCAAACAAGCCACTAGCCGACTGCTTTCTGTGGAGTATCAGGTAGGGAAAGTTGGCACTATTACACCGGTCGCTAAAATTCAGCCGGTAGCCCTCGCAGGGGTGACGATTTCCTCAATCTCCCTGCACAATGAAGAATTTATCAGCAGTAAGGATATACGTATGGGTGATCGCGTATTGGTGGAGCGCGCCGGTGATGTAATTCCCTATATCGTGAAATCACTACCTGAATTTCGGGAGGGAGATGAACAACCCATAGCGTTCCCGGAATATTGCCCCGTAAATGATACTGAGGAAAAAGTGAAACTCATAAAAGCAGAAGGCGAAGCTGCATGGCGGTGCCCCGACTGCGTATGTAGCAGACAAAATCTGCAAAAAATGATCTTTTTCGTTTCCAAAGATGCCATGGATATCGCAGGGCTCGGAAAAAGCCTGATCGAACGCTTTTTTGAACAGGATATGCTCAAGGCTTTGCCGGATATCTATCGTCTCAACTATCAACGCATCAGCAAAATGGAGGGTTTTGGTGAAAAGTCGGCAGCCAATTTGCGGGATGCCATTGAGGCTTCCAAAAACCGACCATTGAAGCGATTACTCTATGCATTGGGGATTCACCATCTCGGCAAAAGAGCTTCTTCTATTATTGCGGCTCAGGTCGATTCTATACTGGATTTACAAAACTGGAAAGAAGAGGATTACCTCAACCTCAAGGACATTGGCCCGGTACTTGCCAGAAATATGCAGGCTTTTTTCACAGAAGAAAAAAACATTCAACTCATCAAAGAGCTGGAATCTCTGGGACTGAATATCCACGCCACCGATGAGGACCGACCGAGGGAAATCTCCAATCCGGAGGGACCGCTTGTAGGCAAGACCATACTCTTTACGGGATCGCTACAGCGTTTTAACAGAAAAGAAGCGCAAAAGATGGCAGAGGAAAATGGAGCAAAAAACATATCCGCGGTATCTTCAAATTTGAATTACTTAGTGGTAGGCGAAAAAGCAGGTTCTAAACTGAAGAAAGCCCGCGCTATCGGCACGGTGGAAATACTTACTGAAGATGAATTTTATGAATTGATTGGAAAATGAGGTTGACAAAGCTTTTTGTATTACTGATATGTTTCACTGTTTTCGCTTGCACCGGAAACGAAAAATCCGATGAGGCAATTCACCACGATGAAGTAGAAAAAGACAGTCTGATCACAACAAAGAAACCCATCCAAGTACCATTAGAAGAAGAAGTTATAAAAGAACTACCACCACCTGCAGATTACGATACCACCCTTTGGACAGATATCAGCAGGATTCAACCCGATATACTGCTCGATCTGAGGTATGCTACCACCAACAATTTTCTGGAAAAACAACTGTATGAATGCGCTCGTTGTTTTTTGCGTCCTCAGACAGCCAAAGCCCTGCAGAAAGTTCATCTGGAATTGCGCGAAAAAGGCTATGGGCTACTCGTCTGGGATTGCTACCGCCCGCAATCCGTTCAACGCAAAATGTGGGAAGTCATGCCCAATCCCAACTATGTAGCTAATCCCGATCGCGGTAGTATGCACAGCAGGGGTGTAGCAGTTGATGCAACCATAGTTGATGAATCCGGCACCCCTCTGGATATGGGTACCGATTTTGATTACTTTGGCAGAGCAGCACATTACGACAATCGCGACCTACCCGAAGAGGTTCTTCGCAACCGCGACCTGCTCCGCACCA
The DNA here is from genome assembly GCA_007134625.1 of Saprospiraceae bacterium. Classification (GTDB taxonomy): domain Bacteria; phylum Bacteroidota; class Bacteroidia; order Chitinophagales; family Saprospiraceae; genus PWJY01. The sequence continues at coordinate 5,034 of SLKL01000291.1, read as the reverse complement.
CTATGGAGAAATACGGCTTAATGGGCATACGCACCGAATGGTGGCATTTTTCCATGAGGGGACTGGGATATCCTTTGGATGAGATGGTTTGGGAGTGTTGAGTGGGGGGACATAATAACTGAGCCCTTTTAATGTAACTAAAAACACATTAAAATGTGATTTTGGTGTTTTTTTGGGTTTTGGGTGGCTAAGATTGAATCTAAATCACAGTATATTGTGATTTTGGATTCCGATTATGTGTAAAACGATTTTTTTTATTAATTGAAATTGGTTTGTCAGTTTCATCTTTGTCAAACATCCTCAGAACGCCAAAAACAAAAAACATAAACAAGAAATCAGTTTACCTTTTGATTGTAATCAGGGATTTTTATTAATAGATTTTCTGACAACCCGCTTATTAACTAAATTCAGAAAACAGATTAACTTTACCTAAAAAGAAATAACTATGCTTAAGTGGTTTAAAAAAAATATAAAGGAGTCATACTTTAGTAATGTATTTTATGAGCTGGAAGAGTCTGAGGAAATGCATAGAATACTGAAACAATCAAGAATAGATAAACAAGCTGCTGAAAGCTTGTATGGTGCGATGAAGGTAGTGTACAAAAATGGCGTAGCCACTAAAATTGTAAATATAGAGGAAGGGGAGATCGAGGAAGAGGAGATTGAAGATGTTAGATTTACGAACAAACCGATTTCATATAGGGATTATCCTGTCTTAAAGTATCGGGTATTATTAGCGAGCGAAAAGGGTTTACATCAATTGGGTGGCACCCCCCCCGATAGTTTTAAAATGCCGGTCAACAATACAAGTACACCGTACATATATTTAGGAAAACTGGACTGTTTAAATGATGAATTATTAGGCTGGACAAAACTCAATGTAGCACACCTGGTTTGTCCAATTTTTGCCGACTTTGAACTAATTTACCTCGATTACTCAAATCCTCTACAACCAAAACTGGTAGATAATAATACTCGGGACAAAATTATATCAAACTTTGAGAAACTAAATGCTGATAACCGGATCCTATTTAAGGAATTAAAAGTAAAAGCAAGCACACCTTCACTTGAAAAACTGATTAATGATAAAGTGCTTGGGAATATTGGCGCTCCTGAATGGTTGCAACATGAGTTAATTCCAAAATGCCCTAAAAGTGGAAATTATATGAAGTTTTTGATTCAATTGAATTCAACAAATTTGGTTGAGCTCGAATCTTCTGATGTAGATAAGGATGAAAAATATATTGAGTTTTTAGAATCATTTAATTTTGGGATTGATGGCACCTTAATAGTGTTCTATGAACCTGAGAGTAAAATCATGGCATACTACATTCAAAACACCTAAATTTTATCTTATTTATTCATCCACTCCCATGAACACAGCCAAAAATAAGAACTCCAGTTTTTTTACCATGATTTGGGTAGCATTAAGCTGTATAATGACAGGAGGGGTTATCGGAGGAACGACCAATGCTGTAAACGGTTACATAAGTCCTGTGTATTTCCAGAATATTTTAGGTTGGGATTTTCCCGGAATCTATTTTGCAATCGTGGTCCAGGGAATTGTTGAAGGTCTAATTTACGGGCTTTTGTTTGCCCTTCTTTTTATTGTAATTGTTTATTTCATTTTAAAGTTAGATTTAAGCTATCGCTTTTTTCTCAAGTACTTCTTTAAGATTATCGTATTGATTTATTCATGTTGGTTATTAGGTGGATTAATTGGAATAGGACTTGCTGCTCTAAGTCCCGAATTTTTCCAAGAATTCTTCTACTTGGTCCCTGAGGATAATATCCTGATATCAGGGTATGCCTGGGTGGGCGGTTCCATTACTGGAGCTATGTTAGGCGGAATTTTTGGTCTGGTAATTGCAATTGTCAGATTACGAAAAGAATGGGGGAGAAATACCACATAATCCCTTTTCCCAAAAATCCCTTATCTTAGCGAAAACTAAACTGTCTGCTCATGTCGAATTTCAAAAAACTACTTAGGCTGTCGTTTGTATTTCTATTTTTTTGCTGGACTACTGCCATCTACGCTCAACAGACCACTTCTACTGCCGGAGGTAATGTTAAAGCGAGTGCAGGCTCAGTTTCCTATACTATCGGACAGACCTTTTTCTCCTCTAACAGCAACGAAGACGGTACAGTGGCAGAGGGCGTGCAACATGCCTTTGAAACCCTGGTAATCACCAATGTGGAGGAGCAGTTTTTGGAGCAGAAATTTTCTGTTTTTCCCAATCCGACCCGCGATATGCTTGTTATCGAAGGTAAAGATGAGATGGCTGAGCCATTCAAAATAGCCCTTTACGACATCAATGGAAAGTTGCTACTGCAAAAGGACATGAGCACTGAAAGGGAGACCATTGATCTTTCTGCATTTTCAAAAGGTAGCTATATTTTACAAATCAAAAACAGCAATCAGCAATATTCCGGGTTTCAAATTATCAGACAGTAATTAGTCAGCCTATTTAAAACATCTTCAATTACTTGCCCTGCGCAACTTTTGGTGCACGGAATTGAACCACGCCGAAGTGAAAATTTTCAATCTTCAATTTTCAATCTTCAATTTCATTACTTCAACGCTACCCATCAGATAAAATACAGTCTCAAAACAGGGTGAATTCGGGTAAATTACACAAGAACCCTCAATCATTCCTGCCGCTTCAATTGAATAGGCGCCAGCCAATGATCGAGTTTGGCTTCAATAAGCTGACCATTTCGATAGGTGTAATAATTGTTTCGAGATCCACTCAGATGCAGTTCGTATCTTCCCCGGCCTAAGTGTTCCAGTCTGTTGAATACACCGTCTATTTCTGCGTAAACTTCACTGATGTTGCGTGGTTCCTTAGCGTAGAGCAATAGGCTGGAAAACTGAATCATGTCCTTGTTTATTCGCTTTTCTTTACCGTCAATTACTGCAAGATAGTATCTCCCCCTCCAATGGGTTTCAGCATCCTGATAAGTACTTCCATCTCTGCAAATCTGAACTTCCGCTGAAATGAGCTTTCCATCGCGGTATTTAGCTTTTCCCTCGTATTCAACTCTCGCTCTTAGGAAGAGCATATTGACGTTTACTTTTGATTCAATCCTTACTGTTTTTTCATTTTTGGACGGATTTTCTTCTATGAATACGGAAAGGGTACCCACCTTGGTGTTTCTGATGTATTGATCAAAGACATATTCCTGAGCAATGCCCTGAAAGAAAAAAACCAACATAGCAACAAACATCAAAGCGCCCACCCCCCATTTCCTGACTGGAAATTTTTGTACGGGAAAAAGCTTAAGCGATGTCAGTGTTTTTTTCATTTGATCTTTATTCAGGATTTTAGTAATCGATCGAGTCTTTCTCTGATGTTGCCCGATGGTCGCTCTGTCTGAGGTAGAATTACCCTTCCCTCTGCATCAATAAGAATAAAGCGGGGAATTCCGCGTACATTAAAATGTCTGGCAAATTCGGATTCCCAGACTCCGGGTGCATAAACGTGAATGCCTTTCATTTCTTTTGAGTTCAGCATGTTTTCCCAAGGATCCCTTACGGCATCCAAGGAAATGGCAAGAAAGTGAATCTCCCGGTCGCTGTATTCTTCAACGAGCTTATCCCAATGCGGTGCTTCCTGCAGACAAGGACCACACCAGGTCGCCCAGACATCTATATATACCATTTTCCCTCTTAAATCAGACAGCCAGATCGTATCACCGTCCCGTTTTTCAAATGCAAAATCAGGGATCTGTTTTCCCGGCAGAATAGGTTCCCATATCTTAAGATCAGCTTTCATAGCCTGAATGTAAACCGGGTTTTCAGTCTCAGACAAAAAGCATGCAAAATGAGAATCAACGTCTCCCGGACCCCTTCTTCTCATCAGAAATCTCAAAAAGTCAAATTTGATAAATTCAACTATTTCCCCGGACTTAAAATTTTCTACCAAAACCCTGAAACGCTCCTCCATAACCACATCATAGCCCTGCCCGTAAACTTCCTGATTTACTTGCTCCTTCCAGATTAAATTTCTTTGCAATTCCAGTACTTCCCGAAAGACAGGTAGTGGTAATAAATCAACATTGTTGTTGTTCAGTTTTAGCAGACTTTGATGAGCCTCCTCCTCTGAAAAATCTATTTCTTCAGGGGATACCTGATTGAACCTACTGTGATTCTGTACATAGTTTGCAGCCATCAGAGCAGTCCTGAAACCGGGATATTGTATTTCCATTTGGACAAAAGACCTGTCTGCCTTTCCCTCAGACTTAAGCTCACCGACCAACCCGTAAATCGAATACAAGCCAAGATCCAGTTTTCTTTGGAAATCTTCCGGTTCAGATCTGTACAACTCTAAAAAATGGTTCCAGCCATTATCCTCTTTTACTTTTTGTTTATCGATCAAAAATTGATTTTCTATCACCCTGTCGCCGGAAAAGCTAACAGTCCCTGAAGGATCTGACCAATTCAATTCCAGATGCAGACTATCGCCGGGCAAAAGAAAAATCTCTAATCTGTTTCTTCCGGAAAGCAAGTTATAGTAAGCAGGACCATGTGCTTTGGTTTTAATTTTTGAAATCCCCATGTCATCGGGTTCTGCTTGAGCGATTTTATTGAACAGGTGTAACTCTACCTCTTGCGGTTCAAAATCAAATGTCTGAACAGTTATAATAATTTCATCAGATGTGTTGGACGCCCATGCCTGACTATCTAATAATATTGAGGTAATTGCAGCCGAAAAAAAAATAATCAAAATGGATGCTGTGTTTTTCATTGTTATGTGGCACTTAAATACTCATCCAATAAGTCTCTGATCTGACCAGATGGTCTGTCGGCGGACGGTCTGATGACTTTTCTCTCCGCATCCAGCAAAATAAATCGCGGGATTCCCATGATATTAAAATGCTGCATAAAATCAGCTTCCCAGGCATTTTCAGCAAACCAGTGAATGCCTTTCATGTCTTTTTCTTCCAGCATCTTCAGCCAGGGTTCGCGGGTGTTGTCTATGGATATTGCCAGAAAATGGACATCTTGGTCGGCATATTCTTCCACCAGTTCAT
>SLKL01000023.1 GCA_007134625.1 Saprospiraceae bacterium | reverse complement strand
TCCAAAACAGTTTTTCCATCCAATTCTAATTTATCCATTTGCTCAAGAACCATGTATGTAGTGGCATGATGCCCTGTACCAAATGCCATTTTGGGGGAGATAACTATTTCGTGTTTGAAGTCGGTCCTTTTTGAATGGAATTCTGCCCGGATATACCAATTTTTGCCAATACTCACAGGGCTAAAAGAATCTTCCCAAACCTGATTCCAATTGGTAGGTTCAATAATGCCCTCTGCATACGAAATGCCTTTTGCTTGAAGAAGTTGGCAGAATGCCTGTATTCTTTCTGTATCTGTTCCCTTTAGGTAAAATTTCATCAATAATTCATTCTCCTCTACTCCATATATTCCTTCAAAAAGAGCAAGAGCCTCTAATTCGAGAGGATTATTTTTGCTTTTCAAAACAGATATTTCGGTAAACCTGCTGATATTATCATCCATAGTGTGAATTCTCTTTGGTGAGTTTAAGGATATATTTCTCTTTTATAAGCTAACATTGTATTTTTTAACAGAGCAGTAACCGTCATTAATCCAACTCCTCCGGGTACGGGAGTAATGTAGCTACATTTCGGTGAAACACCTTCAAAGTCAACATCTCCCACGATTCTATAACCCTTCTTTTTACTAGAGTCTTCAACCCTGTTTATTCCCACATCTACTACTACAGCCCCTTCTTTAACGTGCTCAGCCTTTACAAAATGAGGAATGCCTACCGCTACAATGACGATGTCAGCATTTTTTACTTCACCATGTGTGTCAGCTGTTCTGGAATGTGCGTGGATAACAGTCGCATTACCTACTTTTCCACTTCTGGCCATGAGTATAGACATTGGCATGCCAACTATATTGGATCGGCCTATGACGACACACCTCTTTCCCGATGTTTCTATGCCGTATCTATCCAGCATCATGATTATCCCATAGGGGGTTGCCGGAAGAAATGCAGGAAGCCCCTGAGCCATTCTTCCAAAATTAACAGGGTGAAAACCATCTACATCTTTTCGGTGGTCAATTGCGAGATTTATAGCTTCTTCATCTATGTGACCGGGTAAGGGCAGCTGTACTATATAACCATCAATATTGTCATCGCTATTCAGTTTGTCAATAATATCCAGAAGCTCCTCCTGACTAATATCAGACCGCTTTTGGATGAGTGTTGACTCAAAACCAACCTGCTTACAGGATTTTACTTTGCTTTTAACATAAAAAGCCGAGGCAGGGTCATCTCCAACCAGAACAGCTGCCAAATGAGGCGCTCTCTTTCCTGCCTTACGCAATTGATTTACTTCCTCCGCTAACTCGGATTTTATTTCTTCAGATAATTTCTTGCCGTCCAGTAATTTCATTGATTTTTATTTTAGCGGCAAAATAGTAATAAAGATCAAAGTCAGCAACCTTTTTTATAGATGTTTCATTAAAAGAGGCAAAAGTTGCAGATTTAGTTATACAAAAATTTTGCTCAATTTATGGTTTTACGATTGATTTTAGGAGATCAACTCAATAGACATCACAGTTGGCATGAGGAGAAAAGTGACAATGTGATTTATTGTTTGTTTGAAATGAGGCAGGAGACCGATTATGTCAAACATCATATAAAAAAAGTAGCAGCTTTTTTTCTGGCTATGCGAAATTTTGCTGAGGAACTCAAAGGTGCAGGGCACAGGGTCATATATTACACTATTAACGATTCTGAAAACGAACAGAACCTTCAGGCAAACCTTTTAAAATTAATTGAGGAATTTAATGTCACCCGATTCGAATATCAGCTGCCGGATGAATACAGATTAGATGAACAGTTAAAGTCGATTGCTTCTTCTGTAGAAGTTGATACAGAGGTATTTGATACAGAGCATTTTTTGACTGAAAGAGGGGAGGTTGCTGATTTCTTCGGCGATTCACAATATCTGATGGAGCGATTTTACCGCTATATGCGTAAAAAACACAATATACTCATAGATGATGATAAACCACTTGGGGGTACATGGAATTATGATAAGGAAAACAGAAAAAAACTGGGACGAGATCACGAAAGAGTTGAGCATCTTTCATTTAAGCGTGATATACAAGAGGTGCTAAAGGAACTTGAGGAGGCAAATATTGAAACCATCGGCAATGCAGATGATGGTGAATTGCCTTGGCCAATAAGCAGGGAAGAATCTCTGGAAGTTCTGGATTATTTTACGGATCATTTACTTCCCAATTTTGGTACTTTTCAAGATGCAATGACTGAAAATGACCCCTACATATACCACTCACTTCTTTCCTTTTCCCTGAATACAAAGTTGATTTCTCCCATTGAGGTCATTAAAAAAGTAGAACAAGCCTATGTTGATGATGATCGGGTTGATATTGCGCAGGCAGAGGGTTTTATTCGGCAAATACTTGGTTGGCGTGAATATGTAAGGGGCGTTTATTGGGCGAAAATGCCCGAATATGCCGGGAAAAACTTTTTTGGAAATGAGCGAAAGCTCCCGGATTGGTACTGGACAGGAGAAACTAAAATGAATTGCTTAAAAAATGCAATTTCACAATCTCTTGATCTCGCTTATGCTCATCATATCCAAAGGCTGATGATTACCGGGAATTTTGCTCTTTTGGCCGGATGTGATCCGGATGAAGTGGACAAGTGGTACCTCGGCATCTATATTGATGCCATCGAGTGGGTAGAAATCACCAATACTCGCGGTATGAGCCAATTTGCTGATGGCGGTCTATTGGCGACTAAGCCTTATGTCTCCTCCGCTAATTATGTCCATAAGATGTCGGATTATTGCAGCAATTGTAAGTACGATAGAAAAAAGCGCACAGGGTCTGATGCCTGCCCTTTTAATAGTCTCTACTGGAATTTTTTATCTGTAAACAGAGAGCTGTTGGAGAATAACAGACGCATGAGTATGATGTACAGGCTGTTAGATAAAATTAGTGATGAGGAGAAGCAGGCCATAGACAAAAGAGCTGAATATCTTCTTGCTAACATTGATTCGATTTAGATCCACAATTTCTTGATTTTATTTCCGTAAAAATTTTTTCTAATAAATAAATTAAACCTACCTTTGCGATCGCAAAAATCAGTTGCAGGATAACTCAAGGAGGAGTGGCAGAGCTGGTTTAATGCACCGGTCTTGAAAACCGGCGTACTCGAAAGGGTACCGGGGGTTCGAATCCCTCCTCCTCCGCCAGCAAAAAAGCTCGTCAATCGACGGGCTTTTTTAGTTTCTCTCAGAGTAGTTTTTTTTGAAAATAAGTAAAAATGAGTCTGCCTCCAATTTACTTGATGGGGACTGATGTCGTAATTACCCAACTGTTGAGAAGTTGAGAGGTTGAGAAGTTGAAAGTCGTGGATCATTCAACCTTACACATTCAAGCTTCAACAAAATTGCTTCCAGTTTTTATTCCAACAGCTTAATTTCTCCTTTATTTAGGGAATACCTTATAAGTGCAGTTTAGCTTTTCTGTCGAGTAAAACCTCCTCCGATTCTTCCCGATCCGGGTCTGGAACACAGCAGTCCACCGGGCAAACAGCTGCACATTGAGGTTCTTCATGAAACCCTACACATTCGGTACATTTTTCGGGCACTATATAATATATGTCATCATCAATGGGTTTTTGCCTGGCGTTAGCATCTACCATTTTTCCATCTTCTAATTCATATTGCCCCTTTACGGTAGTGCCATCGGCTACGGACCAGTCCAGTCCACCCTCATAAATTGCATTATTTGGACACTCGGGTTCGCAGGCCCCACAGTTTATACATTCGTCAGTTATTATTATAGCCATAGTGTTTCTTAAATTTTTTGCAGACCACAAAAATAAAAAAAATCAATAATATGGCGTTTCATTTAGGCATTAATCGCTTGTTATTTACAATCATATGAGATTAACAGCCATTGGTTTTTCTTTTTTTTGCGGTATATTTACTTTATATAAAAATAATTGGAGACCTTTGTTTTCTGATTTAGCAAAAAGATTGAAAAATATGGATAAAATGTCATCAGTGGCATTTTCCCTTTTCAATTTTTGAAAGCACTTTAAAAATGAGAGATTTTTTTCTAATTATTGTTTTTGGATTCCTTTGTGGGGTGCAGAGTCCTTTGTTTTCGCAACAACTTTTTTCTGTGGATGATTTTAAGGCGTTCGAGGATATGTTAACCATAACAGGTGATGCTGAAATATTAGACGAGGTATTGCGCCTCAGTCCCGCTAATCCATATCAACAGGGTGCCGCATGGTATAGCAATCGAAGAATAAGTCTGGAAAGGGGATTTGAAACAGAGTTTATTTTTAGATTGACTAATCAGGATAGGGAGCATCAGGGCGGAGATGGATTTGCATTTGTAATTCACAATAATGACTTGAATGAACTCGGTGGTTTTGGTGATTCAATAGGTTATAAAGGTTTGAGTGGGGGAGTAGCAATTGAATTTGATACCTATGATAATAATGAAGGGAGTCGCAATCATGTAACACTTAGTTTTTATGACCCGATAGCAGGTGGTTTTGTCAGACATGCTACCGTGCATGAGATTCCGGAATTAAGCGATGGGAATAATCATTATGCCCGTATTGAGTATAAAGATGGTTTCCTTACTTTTTATCTGGATAGCTATATTTTTCCGGTATTGTCTTCAAGACTGGATTTAGAAGAAATCATTGGAACTGATGAGGTTTGGGTTGGCTTTACAAGTGCTACCTCTTTTGCTTATGCTGATCACGATATCATCAGGTGGATGGTTGGTGAGTTTTTACCCCCGCCCGATTTGGATATAGATAATATAGTGGTAACCCCTAAATATACCGTTGAGGTAAAGAGCAGAAACCTTCAGGTAAGTGTTTGGGACCACAATCAAATCGACGGCGATATTATCTCATTGAAGGCCGGAGATTTTTGGATTATTAATGAATATGAATTGGTAAGGGCAAGGAAAACAGTGCCGTTCACTTTTACCGGTTTTTCCACTACGATGATTCTCTATGCACATAATCTCGGTGATATACCACCCAATACTGCAGCAATTGCAATTAATGATGGACATGATACTCAGGTGATTGAACTTCAGGCAGATATGGAGAGTAGCGAGGCCATTCAAATCATATATTCCGGGGAGCATTAATGATTTAGCTTATTGCTCATTGCTTCTTGTTGCAATTTTACGGGGGATACTGATAATGGACAATTAATTGAAAGTTGAAAGTTGAAAGTTGAAAATGTTTTGATTGTTAAAAGCCAGAAGCCTGAAACCAGAAGCTAGAAACCAGAAGCCAGAAGCCAGGAGCCAGAGACCAGAAACCAGAAGCCAGAAGCCAGAAACCAGCAACCAGTTTACCCCACAATCATACCCGCAATAGTAGCAGATAGCAGCGAAGCCAGGCTACCGCCAATAAGTGCTTTCATTCCAAATTCTGAAAGTGTTTTTCTTTGTCCCGGTGCCAGTGAACCAATTCCTCCAATCTGAATACCGATGGAAGCAAAATTGGCAAAACCGCACAGCATGTAAGTTGCCATGATAATGGACTTTTCATAATTAAAGCTGACTACATTAGAGACGTCCTTGAGGTCTGCCAATTGGATGTAGCCCACAAATTCACTTGCTACGATTTTTATTCCCAATAACTGCCCCATGAGTGCCATATCCTCGTGGGCGACGCCAATCAACCACATTAATGGAGCGAAAATGTAACCCAGTATAAACTCAAGCGAAAACTTTTCGTAAGGTGTGGTTTCTGCTACCCATGCATTGAGGTTAGTGATGTCTCCAATTTTTTCAAAACCAAAATTGAGCATGGCGATAAAGGCTATAAAAACCAGTAGCATGGCACCCACATTGGCAGCCAGTTTCAATCCTTCCGTTGTGCCGTTGGCTATAGCATCCAGAATGTTCGAACCTATTTGATCTGTGCTTACTTCGATTTCATTGTTGATTTCAGTAGTTTCCGGATATAATATCTTGGCAATGACGATAGCACCCGGAGCTGCCATAACTGAAGCTGTCAAAAGGTGTTTTGCGTAAAAAATTCTTAGAGCTTCATCTTCTCCCCCCAGAAAACCGATGTAGGCAGCCAAAACCCCTCCCGCCACAGTAGCCATTCCGCCTACCATGACCAGAAGCATTTCTGATCTGCTCATTTTTTCCAGATAAGCTTTGATCATCAGGGGAGCCTCTGTTTGCCCAAGGAATATATTTCCTGCCACGGATAAACTTTCAGCTCCCGAAATGCCCAATAGTTTTGTTAAGACCCATGCAAGTCCCTGCACTACTTTTTGAATAATACCCAGATAGAATAGAACGGAAGTGAGGGCGGAGAAAAAGATGATGGTCGGTAAAACCTGAAATAAAAAGATAAAACCAAAGGTATCTACATTCACCATGTCGCCCAGTAAAAATTCACTGCCGGCAAGGGTAAAATCAAGGATTTTAACAAATATCTTCCCTATGAATTCAAAGGTATTTTGAATAAAAGGTACTTTCAGCACGCCGATGGCCAATAGCAATTGGGCACTTAATCCTACTACAACAGTTTTCCAGCGGATACCCCTTCTGTTACTGCTGAAAAGGAAGGCAATTAGAAGCAATGCGGTCATGCCAATCATTCCCTTTAGCAAACCACTTGTTGTAAAGCCGGTACTGGGAACTATTACTTTATCAGCAACCGGAGACTCATCCGGTGGTTCATAAGAAAACCGATAAGTCTTTTGGTCAGATCTTAATTCAAGAAACGAGAAAGTAAGTTTTATTACATCGAATCTTTCGATAGTATCGGTGGGATGTTGGTGCAGTAAAATAAGAGATTCGTCCCGTAGCATGTAGCTTCCACTTGCAACAGGATTGTGTCTGGAAGATATAGAATAGATAAAATCTCCGTCATGGAGTAGTAATGAATCTGCACCGATATCAATTTTTTCCTCTGTCTCATGCGAGACAATTGATTCTAATATCCAGGTGTTTTCGATGCTTTGCCCAAAACTCCAGTTTAATTGGAGGATAAATATTCCAATAAAGGAAATAATTTTAAACCGTGACGACATCTTCCTTTTCTGATTTTTTAAAATAAAGCTTGAATATAGAAAAACCTTTATGATTCAAAGTCAGTAAGTGGAGATTTTATTAGGAAAAAAATAAGCAAACAAGGTATTTACTATATCCCAGATTGATGCAGACTTATTTGGAGCAGTTTTCTTGCCTTTCACTAAAAGGCAGGTTAATTAGTACTTTTAAAATGCATGAGTCCATTCCGTGGAGCAAACTCATGCATTAAAGAACTACCTGAAAACAGCCGAATTACAATATTCAGGTAATACCCGATTTTGCTTGTGAATTAGGTTTATGTGTGTTAAATCAAAATATAGTCAGTTACTGTTTAATCGAGATTCAATCGAAACCCAACCCTTGGAACGGTTTCAATTGTTACGCTTTCATCAGCAGCCAGATATTTTCTTAATCTGGAGATAAATACATCTAGACTTCTCCCCAGAAAATAATCATCCTGTCCCCATAGTGCTAGTAGAATTTCCTCCCTTTTTACCAACTGATTTTTATTGTTCAAAAAGAATTGCAAGAGCTCGGTTTCTCTAAGTGTCATGTTTTTTACCTCGCCATTGGAAGTCAGTGTTTGATTTCGGGGGTCAAAAGTAAATTTTCCAAATTCTATATTGGTCGCTTTTTTGTCCTTTTCGGCAGGCTCAGCATCTTTTCGCTTAAAAAAGATTTTAATTTTCAGTAAAAGCTCTTCTACACTAAAAGGTTTGAAAATGTAGTCATCGCCACCAATCTGCAAGCCGTGTAGTTTATCCTCCAATTGTGCTTTGGCAGAGAGAAATATGATGGGAATACTTTTATCCGTCAAACGTATCGTTTGTGCTATAGTGTAGCCATCTGTACCAGGAAGCATGATATCTAGTAAACATAAATCCGGCTCAAGGTCTTTGAATGCCTTGATGGCTTCCTGGCCGTCGCTGTAATGATATACTTCGTGACCTGCGGATTCTAAAGTTTCTTTTACCACGAGACTGAGATTGGGGTCATCTTCTACATAAAAAAGCTTTGCCATAGTATCAATTTTTTGTTTTTGGTATTTTGATGGTAAAGGTAGTACCTTTTCCTTTTTCTGATTGCACCTGTATGTTCCACCCGTGGGCATCAATTACTTTTTTTACATAAAAAAGCCCGAGTCCGAAGCCCTTGACGTTGTGAACGTTACCGGTGGAGACTCTGTAAAATTTGTCAAAAATTCGCTTTCTGTCCTTTGGGTCCATTCCTACGCCATTATCTGAGATGGTGAGGATGAGGTTGTTGGGCTTTTCCTCGGTGACTAAACTTATTACACTTCCCTTCCCTGCATACTTAATAGCATTGTCTATCAGGTTGAAAAGCACATTAGTGAAATGTACGCTATCTGCTTTAATTAGATCATTTCCTGCTGAAAAGTTTTTTTCGATGGTGATATCATTGGAGTTGGCCAATTCAAACAAACGCTCAGTGACATCATCCATTAGTTCATGAAGTGAAATACCTTCTTTGTACAGGTCAAAGGTCTTTTTCTCTACTCTGGTTATATTTAAAACTTTTTCAACCTGTTCGTTAAGTCGCTGTGCTTCAGTTCCGATAATGCCCAGATATTTTTTTCTTTTTTCTTTGTCCTCACCGGCACCGGAAGTAGCTAATACTTCCTGAATCACTGAAATGGTGGAAATTGGAGTTTTGAATTCGTGCGTCATATTATTGATAAAATCCCTTTGCACTCTTGAAGCGGATTGTTGTGTCATGACCACATACATCGCATAAATAAAAAAGAGGATGACCAGCATGAGGATGAAGGAGGTAACCGCCCACAT
>SLKL01000187.1 GCA_007134625.1 Saprospiraceae bacterium | reverse complement strand
ATCGAGGAAGAAGGTAAAATATTCCGCAGGCGTAGCCATAGCTACGTTGAGGAAAGATTTTTCCTGATGACGAAGATATTGGATTTTGCAGCAATTTGTAATAGAAAGGGGTTTTCGGAGTAGACTCAGTTTAAAATAAAAATTATGCAATACATACTCAATAACTGGTCAATTTATGCAGTGCTTTCAGGGCTATTGTTTATTGGCGCTTGTGGGTATGCAACGGAGAATAATATGCCATCAAATACTACCCCCATTCAGTCTGAAGATATGCTTTTGAATAATGTAGCTGATGCAGTTTGTTATTCCGGTTTCAGAACAGGTCAACACCCGGACCGGGGTATGGGTGCTGTTAATCCAAGCGAGGAAGAAATTCTTGAAGACCTGGAAATACTATATACCCAGACCCCATTCAGACTGCTCAGAATGTATGATTGCGAAGAAAATACTCAGATGACCCTTGAAGTAATCCGGGAACATAATCTCGACTTTAAGGTGATGTTGGGTATATGGCTTAGAGCTGAGGTTTGCACTTATGGTACTTGTGCCTGGTTGGAGGAACCTTATCCTCAGGAGCTTTTGGATGAAAATGCCATCAGAAACAAGGAGCAAATTGAGTTGGGGATTGAATTGGCAAATAAGTACAGTGATATTATTGTCGCAGTAAATGTAGGTAATGAATCTCTGGTGGACTGGAATGAACACAGGGTATCAACTGACTCTGTGATATCCTATGTCCAAAGAGTACAAAATGCTATTGAACAACCGGTTACTGTTGCCGACAATTATAAATGGTGGGCTGACCACGGAAGCGAACTGGCTAAAGTGGTTGATTTTGCAGCCATTCATCTGTATCCCATCTGGGAAGGGAAGGATATTGATCAGGGCTTGAGTTACAGTAAGAAAAATGTAAAGGAGGTGGTTGAAGCACTTCCCGGAGTTCAAATAGTAATAGCTGAGGCAGGTTGGGCAACTACGGCATCAGAATTCGGTGAGCGCGCAAGTGAGGAAAAACAAAAGAGATACATTAGAGAACTTATGGAATGGACTGCAGCCAATAATATAACTACTTTTATTTTTGAAGCTTTCGATGAGGATTGGAAAGGCGATCCAAATGACCCTTTAGGTGCTGAAAAGCATTGGGGACTTTACACTGTAGATCGCGAACCCAAAAAAGTTGTCGAGATTTTTTCTAAATCAAAATCTACTCAACATGAACATTAAAAAATTAAACTTTCTATACTGGATGGCAATACCTTTTTGTTTCGGCTTACTAATGAGTTCCTGCACTCCTGAGCCTGAGGAAGCTGCCCCCATAACTGCAGCGGATATACTTGGAAATGTTGAATACCAAGCGATCAGTTATGGAGGTTATAGTGAAAAAACACGGGATATCCAACCAACCATTCCACAGCTCAAAGAAGATATGCGAATTTTATCTGCTATGGGCATAAAATTACTCAGAACCTACAATGTGCACAAAGAGGAAGCGGCAAACTTGTTGGAGGCCATCACCCTATTAAAAGAAGAAGATCCCGATTTTGAAATGTATGTAATGCTGGGTGCCTGGATTGATTGCAAAAATGCCTGGACTGATGAACCGGAAAGAATACGCGATCAGGAAAGTGAGCGAAATGCCGTTGAAATCGCGAGAGCAGTTGAATTGACTCAGCAATATCCTTCCATAGTAAAAATTATTGCAGTTGGTAATGAAGCAATGGTGCATTGGGCTGAAGAATATTACGTTGAGCCGGGAATCATACTCAATTGGGTAAACCATTTGCAGGACTTAAAGAAAGAGGGTGAATTGCCTGAGGATCTTTGGATTACCAGTTCAGATAATTTCGCAGCCTGGGGGGGTGGATCAGAAGATTATCATGTACCTGAGTTGGATTCCTTGATAAAAGCAGTGGATTTCCTATCAGTGCATACCTATCCCATGCACGACACCCATTACAATCCTGAATTCTGGGGCGTAAGGGAAGAAGAAGAGGGTACGACTGATTTAGAAAAAATACATGCTGCAATGATGCGGTCAAGAGATTATGCAATTGATCAGTTTGAAAGTGTGGTCGCCTATATGGAAAGCCTCGGGGTAGATAAACCCGTCCACATAGGGGAAACAGGTTGGGCAACCAATTCCGGTTGGCGTTATGGTAAAACAGGTAGCAGAGCCACGGATGAATACAAATCAGGTCTTTATTATGAGTTGATGAGAGGTTGGACTAATGCCAACAATATTACTTGCTTTTATTTCGAAGCTTTTGATGAACAATGGAAGGATGCAGAAAATCCAATGGGTTCAGAGAATCACTTTGGTTTGATTAACCTAAGGGCTGAAGCAAAGTACCCGGTATGGAATCTTTATGACAGAGGTGTCTTTGAGGGCTTGACAAGAGATGGTATGCCTATTACCAAAACTTTCGGAGGTGATCTCGATAGCTTAATGGCAACAGTTAAGGTTCCGCCTACCGCAAAAGAAATTAAAAAGAGAATGAAAAAAAATAAGACTGCAGAATGAGAGCACCCGCTTTTTATATCATTCTTGCATTTTTATTGCCTTTATTTATGAGCAGTTGCACTGAACAAAATCTTATGAAAGTTCGCATTTTTGAAACATCGGAAAGTGGTCATCAGCTTAAGGAACTCAGCAGTTTCCAGGATGCGAATGAAAAGGTGAAAATAACTGTAGCTACCGATGAGGAGTATCAGGAAATTGTCGGCTTTGGTGGTTCTTTTACAGAGGCCTCTGCTTATTTACTCAATCAGCTGGGTAGTGAAAACAGAAAAAAGATCATTGAAGCTTACTTTGGAGAATCCGGGGCTCGCTACTCACTTACACGCACCCACATGAACTCCTGCGATTTTTCCCTATCCAACTATTCCTATGCTCCGGTGGAGGGAGATCGACAGCTCGAGCATTTTTCTATAGAAGAGGATATGGATGATATTATACCCATGATCAAAGATGCTATGGCCACTTCAAAAGAAGGTTTTAAAATCATTTCATCACCCTGGACTGCACCACCCTGGATGAAGGACAATAACGATTGGAAAGGGGGAAGTTTGTTGCCTGAGTATTACGAGACCTGGGCTTTGTTTTTTATAAAATATCTGGAGGCCTATCGCGAGCAGGGCATCGATATCTGGGGTTTTACGGTAAATAATGAGCCACTTGGAAATGATTATAACTGGGAGAGCATGCATTTCACTCCCGAAGAAATGAATGAATTTGTGATCCATTACCTCGGTCCAAAACTAAAGGAATTAGCTCCTGAGGTGGTTTTACTGGGATATGATCAGAATAGGGATGAAGAGTTGAGAGATTGGGCAGATGTAATGTTTGACAATAAGGAATCAGCGAAATATTTTGATGGTACTGCTGTACATTGGTACGGAAGCACTTTTGATTACTTTCCTGAATCTCTGCAATATGTGCACGAGAAGGCTCCGGATAAGTATCTTTTACAAACTGAAGCATGCATTGATGCTGAGGTGCCAAGATGGCGGGACGATAGCTGGTATTGGTCAAAAAAAGCTACCGATTGGGGTTACGATTGGGCTCCTGAAGAAAGAAGACACCTCCACCCGAAATATGTACCGGTTTTCAGATATGCGAGGGACATCATAGGATGTCTGAACAATCATGTCCATGGATGGATTGACTGGAATATGGTGCTGGACAGACAGGGAGGACCGAATTGGGCGGAAAATTGGTGTGTAGCACCGGTTATTGTCGATCCTGAAAAAGACGAAGTATATTTTACCCCTCTTTATTACGTCATGTCGCACTTCAGTAGATTTATCCGACCGGGAGCTATCAGGACGGGAATCTCTGTAGAAAGTGAAAGCGTAATGGCTACGGCAGTAAAAAACCCCGATCATTCGATAATTGTGGTGGTTTTTAACCCCAATGAAGAAGCTGTAAGCATTCAGCTCTCCATAGAGGAGGAAGAAATTGATTTTTCAATCAGCGCAAAAGCATTACAAACCATTAAGATTAGCAAAGAAGAAGCATTGAAAATTTGAACAAACGAAATTAAATGGCAGCAAAAGTAACTCCAAAAAAAGACAGAATCCCATTGGGCTCAAAATTGGCCTTCGGGTCGGGACACTTCGTCCTCAACCTATTGCCCGGGGCTCTTGGCTTTTTTATGTTCTTTTTGTTGACTGCCTTTGGTATGGATCCATTTTTGGCGGGATTGCTAGGTGGTCTGCCGCGTTTGTTTGATGCCATCACTGATCCGGTAATGGGTTTTATTTCAGATAATACCAAGTCAAAATACGGAAGAAGGCGACCGTATATCTTTTTTGGTGCCATTCTTAGTGGAATTCTCTTTATTCTGCTTTGGCAGTTAGATCCGGAAAATTCACAAGCATATAATTTCTGGTTTTTCCTCATCATGTCCATGGTGTTTTTAATTGGTAATACCATGTTCGCCACCCCGCTTGTAGGTCTGGGTTACGAAATGACCTCGGATTATAACGAAAGAACCCGATTGATGGCTTTTTCACAATCAATGGGGCAAATTGCCTGGATGATTGTACCCTGGTTCTGGGTAATTATCGCAGATCCCAATATCTTTGAAAATCAAGCTATAGGAGTCAATAAAATGGCTACTTATATTGGGGTGGTTTGCATTATTTTTGGGGTTATTCCTGCCTTTTTCTGTAAAGGTATAGATTCCGCTAATATGGAAAACAGAAAGGAAATCAGCTTTAAAACACTTCTATCTAATATCAAAGAATTGTTCCAAAGTATAGTTGAGGTGGCAAGAAACAAACCATTCCTTAAGCTTTGTGGTGCAACTTTTCTCGTTTTTAATGGATTTCAGATTGTTGCTGCATTCAGTGTCTTCATCATAGTGTTTTATATGTTTGATGGAAGTTATGAAGGCGCCGGAACCTGGCCTGCATGGTTCTCCATGATTTCTGCCATCCTTACAGCTTTTGTTGTCATTCCTATAGTATCTTGGTTATCAGGTAAATTTGGTAAGCGCAATGCATTTATCATTTCGACCGGACTTTCGATTGTAGGTTATCTATTGAAATGGTGGGGTTTTGACAATGAACTCAATGCGCGTTTTAATGAAACAGGTCTTGCTCAGTCTATGAACAATATAGTTTATAACATTTTTGAGTTTTTGAATCCCTATCTGGATGCAGTGGGTATGTCCTGGTTTAGTATAGATGTATCCTACGGGATTCCGTGGTTGATTTTTATGCCCATACCCCTTATAGCATTTGGATTGGGAGGTTTATTTACCTTGATGTTGAGTATGACAGCTGATGTCTGTGATTTGGACGAATTAAAAAATGGAATGCCAAGAAAAGAAGGAACCTTTGGTGCTGTTTACTGGTGGATGGTTAAATTGGGACAAGCTTTGGCATTGATTATTGGAGGATTGGTCTTAAAGCTGGTGGGCTTTGATCAGAATGCTGCTCAGCAAACCACTGAAACGCTTACTCAATTAAGAATTGCAGACATTGTAATACCGGCAGTTACGGCTGGCATAGCCATAATTGTTATGTGGAAATACGACTTAACTGAAGAAAGAACCAATGAAATAAAGGCACAGCTGGTAGAAAGACGTGGAGAGCTATCAAGACAAAACTAATTAAAAAATATGCAGTACAGAGAAGATCATTTTTTGAAATTTAAGCCCTCAGGCACTGATGATTTGCAGAATTATCTAATGAGCAGATCAGGTCAGGAGGAGCGAGCGTTATTCCTGAAAATACTCAATGAGGGAATTCATGGATTCTGTTACAGCTTGTATGAGGAAGGACAGGGTCCCGGTCATGTAATAAGTGCTGATCCGATTCGAAGGCGAATGAAAATATTACAGCCACATACCTCCTGGGTGAGGTCATTTTCTTGTGTAGAGGGTAATGAATTGATACCTGAAATAGCTAAAGAAATGGGTATAAAAACCATGGTCGGTGCCTGGTTAGGTGATGATCATGAAAAAAATAAGATAGAAATTGAGAATTTAATCAGCCTTGCTAAAAGGGGTTTGGTGGATGTGGCTGCTGTAGGGAATGAAGTGCTCTATAGAAATGAAATGAGTGAGGATGAATTAATAGATTACATTGAGCAAGTGAAAAAAGCTATTCCCGATGTTCCGGTTGGGTATGTGGATGCTTATTACGAATTTGTTACCCGTCCGCGATTGTCCCAAAGCTGCGATGTGATATTGACCAATTGCTACCCGTTTTGGGAGGGAACATCATTTGATTATTCACTACAACATGTAATTCAGATGTACAATCAGGCTATGGGAGCAGGAGGAGGTAAAAGAGTGATTATTACCGAAACCGGCTGGCCAAGTGCAGGTGCTGCTTTGGGTGGTTCTGTACCTTCTTTTTCCAATGCCATCAGGTATTTTATCAATATTCATTCCTGGGCAAAGAACGAAGGTGTTGAGGTGTTTCATTTTTCTTCCTTTGATGAGTCCTGGAAAGTAGGAGCTGAAGGAGATGTAGGAGCACATTGGGGAGTATGGGACAAATCCGGTAAACTAAAATTTTAATATGAATACATACGATTCATTAAATATTGACTTTGGCAGAGCAATCTGTTATTCCGGCTTCCGCAAGGACCAATATCCGGGAGTAAAATATCCGACTTACGAACAGATTAAGGAGGATTTATTGATTCTCAGGGATGGCGGATGGAAATATCTCAGATTATTTGATGTTGATCTGCACGCAAAGCGAGTAATTGATGTTATCAAAAAAGAGAAGCTTGACTTCAAATTGATGTTGAGTGCTTATATCGGCGCTGAAATGAATAACTTCAATTGCCCGTGGGGAGGAGGAGTTTATTCAGAGGAACAACTGGTCAGGAATTCATTTGAAAATCAGGTGAAAATAATGAGGTTGATCGATTGGGCTAAAGCATATCCGGATATAATTTTTATAGTGTCCGTAGGAAATGAAGCCTGTGTTGACTGGACTGATCATTATGTGCCTGTAGCAAAGGTCGTACATTATGTGCAGAGGGTGCAAAAGCAAATTAAACAGCCGGTTACTTTTTGTGAAAATTATGCTCCATGGCTTTTTAAAATGGATAAATTGGCAAAAGCAGTAGATGTCATCTCCATACACACTTATCCGGTCTGGGAGTATAAAAACATTGAGGAATCTCTAAACTACACCAAGGAGAACTATTATGCTGTAGCTGAGAAACATCCTGAGAAGACGGTCATTATTACCGAAGCGGGTTGGGCTACGCAATCCAATGGAAGGGGAATTGATCCCAAAAATGTAAGTGAAGAATATCAAAAGATATATTTTGAAAAATTGATGGAGTGGGTAGAGGAAGAGAAAATATTGACCTTTTTCTTTGAGGCTTTTGATGAGCCATGGAAAGGATCGCCTGATCCATTTGAGCCGGAAAAACACTGGGGACTCTTTAAAATTGACCGAACGCCTAAATTGGCAATGAAAGAAATAAAAAAGTAAAACCTCCTGAATTGAGATAGGAGGCAAATTAATTATTTAATCAAAAAACGCGAAGAATTATGAAAAACATTTTTACACTTTTTACACTTTTGACGCTATTCTGTTTTACAGGATTTAGTCAAAATGCGCCCATCGATTTCGAAGACGATGGCATTGGAGCAGATTGGACCTGGACAGTATTTGAAAATGATACCAATCCACCTCTTGAAATTGTTGATAATCCCGATATGTCCGGTATCAATACTTCTGCCAGAGTTGCACAGTTTACCGCTTTGGAAACAGGAAACCCCTGGGCAGGATTTGAGTCAGCACACGGACCGGATGACCTAGGCCCTTTTGTGCTTGACGCCAGCAATTCTATTATCAGAGTAATGGTTTGGAAACCTGTGATTAGCAACGTGGGAGTAAAACTGGTATCTGAGAACGGATGGGCTCAACCTGAGATTTTAATTCCCAATACAGTAGTCAATGAATGGGAAGAATTGACCTTTGACTTCTCCGACTTTGATAACCCACCCTCAGCTGAGGGTCCTTATGATCAGATTGTAATTTTTGGAGATTTTGATACGGATGGAAGAGAGCAGGATAATGTTATTTACATTGATAATATTACTTTTTCTGAATCAAACGGCAATGGAGGCGAAGACCCAACAGAAGTAACAGTAACAGTAGATGCGAGCCGTGAATTTGTAGGTTTTGCAAATGTGTTTGAAACTCCTGAGAATGGAAGTGACTTTGTATTTGGATCGCCATGGGGAGTTGCAGATATCAAATCAGAGATAGATGCAGATGCAAATACAGTAACTCTTTTCCCGAATTTTAATACTTATGCAGATAATCCCGATGATCCGTTTTGGGTAGATCAGGCTACCGGATTGGGAAATAAGGTATTTGAGGGTAATACTTTCATAGAGGACGCTTCATTGGTAGGTAATATAGTGACGTTTGAAGGAGAAGTGCAGAGCTACACATTATCCTCAGATTACGATGTAGAGGTATTTATACGTGTATTTAATGAGGATTTTTCTGCGTCAAGAGAGGTTGTAGCCCCAATAACTGAAGCCGGCGAATTTTCTATCACATTTGATGATCCTGGAGCGGAAGATGCATTGGTACAGTACGGTTTTACGGTGAGAGGATTAAATGCAAATCCTGAGGATGAAGAGGCGCTCGGAAATGTAGTGATAGGTGCTGAAGATGATAATGGAGGCGAAGACCCAACAGAAGTAACAGTAACAGTAGATGCGAGCCGTGAATTTGTAGGTTTTGCAAATGTATTTGAAACTCCTGAGAATGGAGGTGACTTTGTATTTGGATCGCCCTGGGGAGTTGCAGACATCAAATCAGAGATAAATGCAGATGCAAATACAGTAACTCTTTTCCCAAACTTTAATACTT
>SLKL01000057.1 GCA_007134625.1 Saprospiraceae bacterium | reverse complement strand
CGTCAGAAACAGCAATAAAGAAAACCTCAGGATTCATGATATCATGGTCCATAAATCGGGTTTGCCGGCCTGGATTCCCTTTTATCGGGAGACCATCACACGTAATGGCAGACAGATAGTTTACAATCCGGAAATTTACAGTCATGGACCCAATCCGGACTTCGCCATTCGGGTCAGCAATCAACTTTGGATGGCCAATAATTATCCGGATATAATTCGACAGGAAATTCTGGAGGCTCCCCTTGGTCGTCGAAATCGTTACGTGTATAGTGATCTTGGTTTTATCATGTTCAACGATCTTATAAAAGAGGTAAGTGGAGAGTACATTGACGGCTATACGGAAAAAAATATATTCGAACCTTTAGGGCTGAGAAATACACTTTACAATCCCTATCGTTTTTTTCCCGACAGTCTATTGGTGCCAAGTGAAGAAGACAAATATTTTCGATCTGAAGTGGTAAGAGGTCATGTGCATGATATGGCAGCAGCTATGTTTGGCGGAGTCAGTGGTCATGCGGGTTTGTTTTCCAATTCACTGGAAGTGGCAAAAATTATGCAATCGCTCTTGAATGGTGGTGTGTATGCCGGAAACCGCATAGTCGATCCCTTGACAGTCTCACTTTTCACTACACGACCTCAGATGGAAAGCCGTAGAGGCATAGGTTTTGATATGAAAGAACTCAATAATGCCCGCCACCCCAATATGTCAGAATACGCAAGCTTTGAGACTTTCGGACACATGGGATTCACAGGTACGGTAGCTTGGGTGGATCCGGAACACGATTTGGTTTTCGTTATGCTTACCAATCGAACTTTCCCCACTATGGAAAACAGACGTTTCATCCGAAATCAGTACCGCATAAAAGTCCACGATGTCATTTATCAGGCCATTCAGCGGCAAGTGAGAGAGGGGGTTTAGTTAAGCGATAAATGAGTCCGCTTCGAAAACCCCTTTCTATTACAAATGGCTGCAATCCCCAACTCGTTGGGGATGAATTTTTCGCTCATTTTCACGACGAACAGGGTTTTCGGAGTGGACTCATAAATTATAATTCAAGGTGCAAACCAAAATTTATTGGAAGTCCAATAATATTCCTGGCTGAAGTTATCTGAGCATCAGGCTTGATCTCAATTAAATTCTTTACTGCTTCCCCAATAATTTTCAGATTTCTTTCAGTAGTGCGCTGCAAAATGATATCATCATTAAACTGATCAAAACTGTTATGCGTTCGCCGCTTAATGGATTCAATCTCCTCAATAACACTTTCTATATCCAGAATGTATTTGAGAAGCTTAGGCTGTATATAAATCAATTTTAGATTGATAAATCTGTTCTTTCAAAACAGGATTTTTCAGCGATTTTATAGAAACAAGGTCAACCTTTCTATTAAATATATCCAGAAGCTGCTCCAACAACGAGAAGTAGTTATCTGCATAATCCAGAACATCAATTTCCTGTGAAAATTCAACGAGTAGATCAATGTCACTATCCTCATTCAATGTTCCTTTGGCAGCAGATCCAAATACTGAAATGGCATTTACACGATGCTTCTTGCACAATGAAATAATGTCATCGAGTTTATTTTGAATTAATTCTGTCATACCTACAAATATACATTAAATCCTGGTTTTTTTCATAACCACTAAAATGCATCATTCCCCGTAAATGTGATATTTAAACTTCCTCAATAACTGACGTTCCCTTTGACTTATCCCCACTTGTCCATTGCCAATTTTCATGCAATCTTAGCTTTCCATTTGATAAAACCTCAGGACTTGATTGACAAATACCTGTCATAAGTTGACCATCGGTATTTACCTGATGATATCGCATATCTATTTTGCCCGACTTATCTACCAAGCCAATTAAATGGCCGTATTTTATCTTTCCGCCTGAGTAGGTCGCTGTCAGTAAATTACCTTCCTGTTTATAATGAAAAACAGTTTCAGATGAGGTTTCACCATTTCCGGAATTGCTTAATGTCTTAAATTTTTTGTTGTTGTAATTCATGTGGCTGGGAATTGATTTTGTGGGAATTTTTATGGAACACTTTTTAGTTGTTTAATCCAACTTGATTTTAAGGAGTTATCAGATCAAACCACAACTTTGGTCTGCGCACTATTTGCTTATTTGACCATTATGTAGGTCTGCAATTGGAAAAATTAAATCGTAGTCATTCCAATTTAAATTCCCATCTTTCAATGAAAAATTTGAAAACTCATTAATATATTCAACTGCTATTCTCATTTTAGTCTTTTTGTAATCTTTTCAAACTCTCCCTTTCTTGCATGAACGTGAATTGGCTCGTGTTCATTTGAGTAAAAAAAAATAGGTTTGTGTTAGATTTTCTTTTATCGAGGGCCCATAAATTTATCTCCATTAAAATGGATCATGTGATCAGGAAAAGTAACTACCCATACTTCTGTTTCCCATGCGATGTTTGAAGTATGCTTTTTAAACTCCTTGAAATCTGGGAATGCTGTTACATATATTTTTCCCGCTTTGCAGTTCTTCAACATCTTCTCCATTTCTATGATTCGTTTTGGTGATACTGGACCATGTGAGGTAACAGCTTCAATAAGAAAAAGCCATTTTTTCTTATTATCATAGAGAACTACATCTGGCAATTTACTATGTTCGTCAATAGGTATAGCTAATTTTTCTAGCCCTTCCTTATCTATATATAGATCTTTTTTAGCGGTATCTCCAACATAAAGTAAATCACTTCCAGGCGCAAAGCGAGATGCAAATTCTTGGATAACTGCTATCTGTACTTCATTATGCTTACCTGGAGAAAATGTCAATTTCGTTCCATCCTTTAACTTTACTGGTATTTTTCTTAATTCCCGTTTCTTGCGGTATTTTTCGCGGAGTAATCCAACATTCTCTTTGAAATGCTTAATCTCCTTATTCCATTTTCTTGTGTTAAATGATTTGATGACTTTTAATGCTTCAGGTGATATACGATAATGATTATCTTTACTATTTGTTGGCAATTGAGGGTTTTCAGGATTGTGGTTTACAATCCCAGCATGAACAAATTGATGAAGCGTTTGTCTCCGAAATGTTTCTCGTGAGTTTTCAGCATACTTTTTGTTGTAATGCTCGGCAATAAAACGCATTACTCCTCCGTATTTTGCGTTTTCCTTATTACCGACAACAGACATACTTACTGCTTTAGCCTGATTCCATTTATCTTTTTCTTTTAAGTTGCACAATGCAAGCAATGTTAAAGCCGAACGGTCATTTTGTTGCTTTCTAGGAAGCCCTATTGCTTCTAATATTAATTTTGCCTCTTCAATTTTACTCATGAAATATATGCTGGTTCAAAATATTCATTTACAATCTGGTTAGTATTCTCCACTGAAAAATTATTCGAAAGTATTATCGTATTGCCAATTTGTTTAATCGTTTCCAATGGTGGCAATGACATTTCTCTTAACTCTGTTGCACTAACATTTACATTCCCATTAAATATTCTAAAAAAAGTATCAAAAAGGCTACTGTTAAGTAAAGCGCAAAGTCCTATAATCTCATTCCTTTCCAAATGTCCTTCTGGTCGGTAAATATAATTTAATTTATTTTCAACCCCTATATAATCACTCTTAATGAAGTTACAGAAGTAAGGGGCAGCAACTAGCCTATTTTTATCATCCTTACTACTAAAACGTCTAAGGAAAATATAATTTTTATTCGGGATAAGCAACGACATAGATTTTTTTTTTTTTTTTATATACTGCTCTTTTTTTAATTTAACAATAGGCCATTCTAATGTCATTTGCTTTACATTGTGCAACCAAAATAAAGGCGATGTTAAAGTTGATCCATTGCTAAAATTGTCCTTTAGAAATTTCCTTGCCCGGAAAGCAACTACAGGACCAGTTGAAATTTTGATATTGTACTTAGCTAAATTTCCCGTCCACTCTTTGAAAATTCCTAATACAGTTTTATCATATTCCGTGATTGGCAAATAGAGGATTTTCTCATTTGTATCCATATCAATAATATCTTTCTTGGGGAAAGATTCTATCACTGGTTCACCAATGTCTTTTAATCCACTAGATGAAGAAATAATAACTCTTGGTTTGGGATTTAATCTTTTGGTTCCTTTTATTATTACAGTTTCCTGTAGGACTTTATCCCTATTAAAAGTATCTTTTCGAGAATCAAAAAGATGCACTCTATCTAAATCAATAATACTGAAGAAATACTCCCGAAAGATTTTAAAATAACCCCCTGCTGCGTAACTACGTGGAGTAATGAAGATTAACTCTCCATTTTCTCTGAGTAATTTGGCTGACAAAGCCATAAAGATGGCATATATATTGGGATGTCCCTTAACAATTACTCTCGCAACTTTTGCTCTTAAATCTTCAATAGAAAGTTTAAAATAAGGAGGATTTGAAACTACAATATCAAAGTGTTTAACAGGTTTATAAAAAAGATCAATTGCTTCTTTAAAACAATCAGAATTATGAAGGATAAAGTCCTCCGTGTAAAGTATTGTTGAAATTCTTATATCTTGTTGACTTACCCATTCTTCCAAATAGCTTAGAGACTGTTTTGTAAAAGCAATTAGCTCTAAATCAGTTTCATAAGCAACCAATTCTATTACGCTAAGATTCTTATTTAATGCAATAAGCCGTTCAATCAAAGCACAAGATAAAATAGCAGACCCGCAACCCGGATCAAGAATGCGAATAGCATCATTATCAATTGTTGAGTAGGATGCCATAAGTTTTGCAATGTCAACATGAGTAAAAAACTGTCCATTTTTCTTTTTATGTTGTTGATTGACTGATGAAGCATAGGCCACACCTAATCGGTCAGCAAATGAACTTGGTAATTCATTATCTTTAGGTTTCATAATAGTATTAATTTTCATTATGATTTTTCTTTTGTGCTAAGTACTTTATTTTCTCTTCAGCAACCTTTAAAACATCAGGCACCCAATCTTCATCTTTCAGGTCATACAGAACTCTATCACTCAGATAACTGACCATTAATTTTTTTTGGTCTACATTAAAAATTCTGGCAATTTGAATAATCTGTTCTTTAGTGGCTTTTCGCTTACCTCTTTCTATTTTACTTAGAATTGACTGGTCTATATCAAGCTCTGCTGCAACTTTTCGTAAAGGCAGTCCATGATCTTTTCTTAGTTTTCTTATTTGTTTACCTATTGATTCCACTTTTTGACAATATTTATTTAGACAAATTTTGCCCAAATTTATTAAGTTTATTCTTATTCTCATAAGAAAATCAAAAAAGATTTTCATTTTTATTTTACGAAAAAATAAGCAAATGTTTACAATTGGTTACAGGTTTACAGATTTTGGTGCCATTTACAAAATTGATTTTAATTTGAATACATTGAACAAAGAGTCCTCTAAGTTTATCCATTTGAGGTATCAGATAAACTACTATATGACCTCCCTCACCCACCACCAAAAAGATAATCCAAGCTTTCCACCCCGTTTGAAATTTTTACATTATCTTAGTTGTTTGCAACAGCAGAGCCTAAAAAGCGGTTATTAGCACATGAAACAGTTTTTGGTCATTCTTTTCCTCACTTTTTGTCTGCCTGTCCTGATATTCTCTCAGGGAAGGGTAGCTGAAGAGGAGTTTGGTAAAAACAGGGTGCAATACAACAATGATTTCAGCAATTGGTGGAGATACGAATCGGATAATGTAATCACTTACTGGTACGGAAAAGGTCGGAATATCGCAGAGGGGGTTTTTCAATTGGCGGAGTACGATTATGAGGAAATCCAAAACCTGCTGCAACACCGGGTGAATGAAAAACTGGAAATCATCGTCTATACCGATTTGTCTAATCTGAAGCAGAGTAATATTGGCGAGGAGGAACAATTCATCACTCAGGCAGGACATACCAAAATGGTGGGCAGTAAAATATTCGTCTATTTCAACGGTAGTCATAAAGACCTGCGAAGACAAGTCAGAGAAGGAATAACAAGGGCATTTATCAACCAAATGATTTTTGGCTCCAATTTGCAGGAAATGATCCAAAGTGCGGTATCGGTTGAATTTCCGCTTTGGTTCAAAGAGGGATTAATCAGACATGTGGGGGACAGCTGGAACTTTGCAGACGACAGTCAACTAAGGGATTTATTCCTAAATGGAGAAGTTGAGGATTTTGAAGATCTTATTTTGGACCATCCCGTTCTTGCGGGAAAAGCTTTCTGGCATTATATTACCCTGCAATACGGCAGCAACACCATTGCCAATATTTTGTACCTGACACGTATCAACCGAAATCTGGAAAATGGTTTTATGTTTATTCTGGGCAAAAGCTTCGAACAGCTGCAGCGAGAATTTTTCCATTATTATCAGCAAACCTACCAAAACGAGCAACCCATTTTTACACAGGGTTTTCAATTTCGTGAATTGGATGGTTTTGTCAACAGAAGGAACGCAAGAATATCCGATATCAGCTTACACCCCAACCGCAGACAGCTGGTTTACAATGAAAATGAAATTGGTCGCAATCGGGTCTTTCTGCATGATATCGTTACTGGGGAACGTAGAGTGCTTTTCAGACAAGGTTTCAGAAACCCCTTTCAGGACGCGGATTATAACTATCCAATGTTGAGGTGGTCACCGGATGGCAGTCGCCTGATGATCCTTTACGAACACAGGGATGTAATCAAACTCAGAGAATACGATACCCGAGACTGGGAATACCAGGAGCAGAATATCAACCCCATTTTTCACAGGGTTTACAGTTTCGATTATTACGATAGGCGGACTTTGGTGCTTGCTGCTACTACCGACGGCTTTTCGGATGTATATTTTTATGACTTACCTACGAGACAACAAAGGCGTTTTTCTCAGGATATCTATGACCACAAGTGGGTGGGAACTTATGAGCATGAAGGCACAAAAGGCATATTGGTTTCCTCTAACAGGCAAAGAAATGAATTGGAGCGGATAAGAAGAGATACCGTACTGCCTATTGATGCTTTCGACCTCTTTTTCATTGATCCGGAAAACGATAAAGTGGCAGTGCCTATCACGCAATCTGCTATTTCTGATGAAAGGTTGATACGTACCGGAAGGGGTAGTGAGTTCTTTTTTGTCAGCGACTTAAACGGTGTCAATAATCTCTATCGCATGACACCCGATTTACAGGAATCCGGTACAAAGGATTTTTTCGATCAGGCCATTACCAATTCAGCGGCAGATATTGAAACCTATGACTTTACAGATGATTTACTGGTAGTGGTAAAAAATCAGGGCGGTACACAAACAGTTTTTTTCGCAGACATCAGCGGACAGTCCAATAGACAGCTGCCCAATACTCACCTTAAATCAAAAATGCATGGCATACTGCCGAGCGCACCCACCCGAACACCGCCACCTCAATTCAATCCCGATGAGATAGAAGAAGGGGCAACTTTTCAGACGAGATTCGATGGAGATGTGGACTTCCCCTTCAGTATGGAATCAGAGGAAGAAGTTCGTGAATCCACTACCTTTTTACGGCAACCTATCCGCTTTGACCGCAGAACCGGTGAGAAAGAAGTACAGCGTTTCAGGTCTTCGAGGGCTATAGCATCGAGATTGCATTTCAGATTTGAGGATGTTACTACAAGTCTGGATAATTCATTGTTGTTCAGTGGATTGGATGCCTATGCCGGAATACAGGAAGGCTTTGATTTTCCTCCATTGGGAATTCTGATCAAATCGCGGGTTCTGGATATTTTTGAAGATTACGTTTTTGAAGGAGGAGTGCGGATACAGACTAATTTCAATGGTGCGGAGTACTTTCTCACTTTTGATGACAAAAAAACACGCTGGAACAAACGATATGCTTTCTACTGGCGATCGCGATCGGACAGACAAGCATCAGGTTTTGGGACTTTTGACCAAACCAAAAACACCACTGCTATACTACAAAACCGCTGGACCTATCCCTTCGATATTTTCCGTTCGGTGCGTTTTACCGGCACTTTGAGACTCGATCGCTTTATCTATCAATCTACCTCGCTTGAAACGCTGGAGAGACCTGATTTCAACCGGCAAAGTTTTGGTTTAAGTGCTGAGTATGTTTTTGATAATTCTTACGATGTCAAGATCAATATCAAAAATGGATCGAGGTATAAATTTTATATTGAGGGAGTCAATCAATTTAGGGTACAATTTTCTCCCTGGGCATTTGATGGATCATCAGGTTTCATGACGGTCGTAGGTTTTGATGCGCGCCATTATCAGAGGATATTGAACCACTCAGTGGTCGCTGTTAGGGGAGCCGGAGCTACTTCTCTGGGTTCGGAGCGAATTTTATTTTATATGGGTGGAGTAGAAAACTGGTTTTCACCAAGCTTTAATCAAAACATCCCCATACCTCAGGATGAGAAATTTGCCTATCAGGCCATGGCACTGAATATGCGCGGATTCGATCAAAATATCAGAAACGGCACCTCTTTTCTGGTCGCCAATACTGAGTTGAGGATACCCCTGTTTCACTATTTTAGCAGAAGACCACCGCGATCGGACTTTTTTAACTCCTTCCAGATAATAGGCTTTTTTGATGTGGGGTATACCTGGTATGGGTCAGATCCTTTTGATGGACAAAACCCTCTCAACAACGTAACCATAAGCAATCCGGTAAGTAGCGCTGAGGTCGAATATTTCCGCGATCCGGTAGTAGTCGGAATGGGTTATGGAATACGGGCCAGTCTTTTTGGTTACTTCCTGCGTGTGGACCGGGGATGGGGAATTGAAACCCGACAGTTTCAGGAACCGAGGTGGTACTTTTCTATGGGCTTTGATTTTTGAGGAAAACTCCACTGTCAACTTCTTACCCTGAGTCGAAGGGCGATGCAACATGAGAGTCACATTATCCTTACCGCTTTTTATAAATCAGCTGTATTAATCCACATCAGCAAGCAACTTCTGATCGTACTTATACAATT
>SLKL01000118.1 GCA_007134625.1 Saprospiraceae bacterium | reverse complement strand
CCAATCGGGGTCAAGGGACCAAGGAAAGACACATCCATCTGATGTACAACACCCGCTGTGCTCAATAAATATATAGTTCCGCTAAACAGAAAAATACCGATAATGAAAAAATTTATCGCCATTTTGACCAGATTGTGTCTGAATCCTTCAGGTGCAAAGCAGGCAATCATAGCAACCAATACATGGTAGAAATGAAATTGTACCGCTGTATTGAATGCCTTGAGGGAAGAGTCTTCCAATCTGCCTTCTAGGCCATGGGCTGAAAAGGCTCCGAAAACTACAGCTATGAGACCAAGGCAGCATATAATGATAAACTGATTCCGATATTTGATTGAGCGTTCCTCCACCTAATTGAATTTCTGCGAAGATAAGAAATCAATAATTAAGATCCCAGTTGATAGGAGACTTTTTATACTTTCTAAGGTAATCATTGGTCTTAGAAAAATGATGATTCCCAAAGAAACCTCCTCTAGCCAGAGGACTTGGATGGGGGCTTTCAAGGATGAGATGTTTGTTCTCGTCAATGAGTTCTTTTTTCCCACGTGCAAAATTCCCCCATAAGAGGAATACGAGGTTTTCTTTGTGTTCTGATAATTTACTTATGGCTGCATCCGTAAATTGTTCCCAGCCTTTATTCCTGTGGGAACCTGCTTTTTTGTGCTCAACTGTAAGTACAGCGTTAAGTAAAAAAACGCCTTGGGATGCCCACTTGCTGAGATCACCATGACTTGGAGGCTTTATTCCGGTGTCCTCATGTATCTCCTTAAAAATATTTTTTAGAGAGGGTGGTGGTTGTACCCCCGCGGGTACCGAAAAGGAGAGTCCCATTGCTTGTCCTGGACCATGATAGGGATCCTGACCGATAATAACCACTTTTACTTTAGAAAATGGAGTAGAATCAAAAGCGTTGAAAATTAACTTACCTGGAGGGTAGATTTTTTTATTTTTCTTTTTTTCACTGATAAGAAATGCTTTCAATTCGGAGAAATAGTCTTTATCAAACTCTTCCTTCAAAAGATCGTACCACTCTTGATTGATCCTGACTGTTTTAGTTTTCAAACCTTCTTTTTAATTTTGTAACTTGCCTGCAAATATAGAACAGCAAATTATTTCCCCCACTTTTCCAGCTGATTTAATGCAGCTCTGAAATCTTTAGGTAGGTCACTACCTAGAGTAAGTGTTTCTTTTGTGTTGGGATGTTTAAAACTAAGTTCTTTGGAATGAAGTGCCAGCCTGGAAAGAAGTGGTCTTTCCTCCTTTTCAATAGACTGTCTGTACTTTCGTTTGAAAGAGGACAAGAAAAGCGGTTCGTCAGTCCCGTAAATACTGTCGCAGACTATTTCATGTCCAATGTGACTCAAATGAACTCTGATTTGATGTGTTCTGCCACTGTGAGGAAAGGCCTCAACAAGACTGAAGGATTTGAAGTGACTAATGGTTTGGTACTCTGTAGTTGCAGTTTTCCCACCCTTTAAACTGGCCATCATCTGGGATTTTATGGGATGGACAGTGATGTTGACATCAATTACCCCTTCCATCGGACTGACCCCCTTTACTAAAGCCCAATAAGTTTTCTTTACTGACCTTGTTTGAAATTGGTCATTAAGTAGTTTATGAGCATCAGCATTTTTTGCAAATACCATTAAGCCACTTGTTTCCTTGTCCAGACGGTGGACCACAAAAATTTCTCCATATTTTTCCCGTAAAATATCGGAAACTGAGGGTAAATTTTTGTTATACCTGTCAGGAATAGAAAGAAGGGATGGTGGCTTGGAAATGACTGCCAGATCTTCATCCTCAAAAATAATATCAATATCGGGTTGCTTCATGTTGCTTCCAGTTCAAGTCAGAAAACCTTTTCTTATTTCGGATAAAAAATTGCCAAATGATAGAGTAGTAGTAGCGCCCAAATCTCGTTCTTGACTTTCTGAATTTTGTTTGCGCAACGGCTTTGTTGAAGCGCCTTCGAGTCATGGTAAGTTGAGGTAATGCCCGAAATACTTCAATATGAGCTTTCCAGACCATTTGGCTTAGTTTTGCTTTTCCCTGCAGTAGGAAATGAAAGGAGGCAGCTATATCAAGTAATAGCCTTGATGGTAAAACCCATACCAATCGCCTTTTTGATTCGTTTTTCAGGATAGCAAAAAGGTTATTCCTGAAGTTCAGAAAAGTCTTGCGTGGGTTGTTATAATCTAGCGTTCCACCACCAAGATGATAAACTTTTAAATTTGGAAGACAAACTACTCTGTATCCTGATTTCTTTAATCTCCATGAAAGGTCAATCTCTTCCATATGAGCAAAAAACATGGAGTCAAAACCATCCAACTTTGTGAAGAGTTCTTTGCGGACTACGAAAGCAGCTCCTGATGCCCAGAATACCTCCATTTCCTCGTCGTATTGTCCTTCATCTTCTTCTACATGATTAAATACTCTTCCTCTGCAGAAGGGGTAGGAAAAAACATCCATAAAGCCACCGCAAGCACCTGCATATTCGAATCTTTCAGGTTCTTCAACACTGAGTATTTTTGGCTGTAATGCCCCTACGTCCTCGTTTTTGTCTAAATAGTCGAAAGCCTGAGTTAGCCAATCCTCCTCAAAAGCTATATCGGTATTTACCAAAGCAAGATAGGGTTCATTGATCAATTGAAGCCCTAGATTGTACCCACCTGCATACCCGGTATTTTCCAGCAGTTCGATAATCTCAACCGAAGGATAGTGCTTTCTCACCCACCTGAGCGAGTCATCAGTAGAAGAATTATCAATCAGGTAAACTTTACAGTCATTGGGACAATTTTTCAAGATGCCGGGAAGGAACCTGGGTAAATGCTTCATTCCATTGTAATTGAGTAAAGCTATTGCTCCCCTGAAGCCACTTTGTAATTTAGCAGCTTCTTCATAGTCGCCCAGGCTGCTAAGTGCCAGTATTTTGTCTGCTTTTAGCCGTTCCTTTAGCTTGTCTAAGTTTTCAAATTTTTCATCTCCCCTGATAAAATCAATTATCTCTATTAGTAATGACTCACCGTAAATATACTGATTGAAGTCAAAGATGTGGACCTCAATACTCCTGCTTCCACCATCGTCAATTGTAGGTCTCGAACCAACGTACATCATACCTTTGTAAAGATCGTTACCGTGATAAACCTTTACGGCATAAATCCCGGTAGGAGGTAGAATCTTCTTCTTTTCGCGCACCTTGAGATTAGCAGTTGGAAACCCTAAGCCTTTACCAATTTTCTTGCCGTGAACAACCTCTCCAATGAAGAAAAAGGGATGGCCCAGTAATTTGTTGGCAACTTTTATTTCGTTGTTTTTTATCGAGTTTCTGATTTTGGTGGAGCTGATAGATATATCGTCGCATTCCTGTTTTTCAATCTGTACAACTTTGAAACCTCTTTCTCTACTGTATTCCTTAAGCATGAAAATGTCGCCGGCACGGTTGAGTCCGAATTTATGATCGTAGCCTACTACAATGCAATAGGGATTAAAGTTTTGCAGCAAAAACCGCTCAATGTATTCCTCAGGGGATTGCTGCGAGAATTCCACCGTAAAGGGAACAATGACAAGATGATCAATACCTGTTTTTTCAAAAAGGATGATTTTTTCCTGTAGAGTAGTAATCAATTCCAGACTTTTATCTGAGGGATAAACGATCTCTCTCGGATGTGGATGAAAAGTAATAACTACAGAAGGTGCATTATACTGCCGGGAATAGTCCTTAATTCTGTCCAGAATCTTCTTATGACCCTGATGTACGCCATCGAAGGAGCCTATAGTTAGGACGCTTTTTTTAAGCTTAGGAAAATTATCTAAGTCCCGGTGTATAATCATTTCATTTCTTTGTTGTCCGGATAATTGCTTATCTGCAATATTTCGAAAATATCCGAACTGTTCCGTTTTTCACTTGCAAAAGTATTAAATCTTTTTGCAATGTGTATCTTTAAGTATTAATCATTTGATTTTTATATCAACATATAAAGGGCTATTTTCGTTGTTTCTTTGAATCAAAATATTCGGAATGGACAATAATAAAGTGGTTGAGGTCTTAAGGGCAATAGAAGATCCAACTTCCAGAACAGATATCATTTCAGCTCGCAGGATTACCGATCTTAAACTGGAAGGTGAAAATGTATTTTTTACATTGCATACCACAGGACTTGATGACTCTCAAAAAGCACAATTGAACTTTAAATGTCAGGAACAAATCCTGGGCGTATATCCCGATGCTCAAATTCACATTCATATGAAAGCTGCAGCACATGGTTCGGGGGCAGATACTCCACTTCCACAGGTAAAAAACATTATTGCAGTAGCCTCAGGTAAGGGGGGTGTTGGTAAATCTACAGTATCCGCCAATATTGCTTTGGCCTTAGCAGAATTGGGATATAAGACAGGACTGATGGACGCAGATTTGTATGGGCCTTCTATGCCTACCATGTTTGGTCTGAAGGGTAAGCGTCCAAAAATTTATGAGCATTACGGAAAGCCCGTATTGGAGCCACTCAGTCAATATGGTATTCACCTGATGTCAATAGGTTTTATTGTGGAGCCGGAACAGGCAGTTGTACTTAGAGGTCCTAGATTAAGTGGTGTATTGAAGCAATTTATATCTGATGTAAGATGGCCGGAGCTTGATTTTATGATTGTTGATTTGCCTCCAGGTACAGGAGATGTTCAGCTGAGTTTGGTGCAGTCTGTTCCTTTGACCGGTGCAGTTTTAGTGACTACTCCGCAAGAGGTTGCTCTGGATGATGCGGTGAAGGCCGGTAATATGTTTAGAATCGAAAATATCAATGTACCCATTTTGGGTGTAGTTGAAAACATGGCCTGGTTTACTCCGGATGATATGCCTGATAAAAAATATTATTTATTTGGAGAAGGGGGCGGGAAGAAGCTTTCTAAGCTTTTTAATACGGTATTGCTTTCTCAAATTCCGCTCGTTCAGTCGGTAAGAGAGGCAGGAGATGCCGGTAAGCCTGCTGTGCTCGCCGGGGACCTTACAGCTAATACTTATATGGAGACTGCTAAAAAACTTGTTCGACAAACTGTTATCAGAAACGAAATGCTCGATCCTACCAGAATGGTGAATATGAATCAGTGAGGGAAGAGGGGAGTAGGAAGTAGGGAGTAGGAAGAAGGAAGTGGGAAGTGGGGAGATGGAAGTAAATTACGAATTATGAATTACGAATAAGGAAGTTGGAAGACCCTTAAACCTGTATTTTGTCATGCTCCAGCATTTAGAATGTTATTAATTTGATGTACTTTTGTGAAGGAAAAAGGAACTTATGGGTGATAAACAACTCAAAATAGAAATTGAAACTGCTTTGGATACTATTCGTCCTCATCTTGCTGCAGATGGGGGGGATGTGGAAGTAGTTTCGATTACCGATGATGGTTTTGTGCTTATAAAATGGTTGGGTGCGTGCAAATCCTGCGAGATGTCTCAAATGACACTTAAGGCCGGAGTAGAACAAACCATTATCCAAAAATTACCCCAAATCAAGGGTGTCAAAGCGGTATCCTGATCTAAAAAAATATAACTGTGAGATTACAATCCATTATTCAGAATATCAGAGACAAGAATTCTTTTTTATGTGTTGGACTGGACAGTGATATGGATCGACTGCCGATATCCTTCAATAAAAACCTCGATGGCATAGTAGAGTTTAATAAAGCAATAATAGAGGCTACTTCTGACTATTGTGTAGCTTACAAAATCAATACTGCATTTTATGAACGCTATGGGTCTAAGGGATGGAAGGCATTAGAGAAAACGAGAAAGCTGCTTCCTCAATCACACTTTTTGATTGCTGATGCCAAAAGGGGTGACATTGGAAATACTGCGACCCAATATGCGGAAGCTTTCTTCAACCATTTGAATTTTGATGCGGTAACCGTTGCTCCCTATATGGGGCGGGACTCCATTGATCCTTTTTTAAGTTACAAAGGAAAATGGGCTATACTTCTTGGAATTACAAGTAACCCCGGGAGTGCAGATTTTCAAAAAATCCCAACAACTGATGGTTCCAGAGTTTATGAGAAAGTAATGGAGAAAGCCGTTCACTGGGGACCCTCTGACCAAATGATGTTTGTATGTGGAGCCACACAAAGTGAAGAGTTGAGCAGAGCAAGAGCAATAGCGCCGCAGCATTTTTTTCTTGTACCCGGTATAGGACATCAGGGAGGTAGTTTGAAAGAGGTAGGGGAGAGGTGCTTAAATGAAAATGTAGGTGTTTTGGTCAACTCCTCAAGGGGAATAATTTTCGCCTCCTCCGGACAAGATTTTCAGGAGGCTGCTGCCAAAAAAGCTGCTGAATTGTCTAATGAAATGGCTACTTTCCTTTAGAATAATCCGGGCTAATCTTCAAGCTGTTCTCTCAATTCTTTTAATTCTCTTTCCAGTGACTCGATGCGTTCAAGGAGTTTATTGAGTTGCTCCTGATCACTTAATTCAGCTTTTTCATTAGCAGCAGGGATTATATCTGTAGTTTTCTGTTCTTTTGTATCCTTTTCTACTTCCTCAGTTTTAACATCTTCTGAGCTAACCGGACTTTCCATTATTTCGGTCTTTTCTTCATCTCCGGAAAGGATCATTTTTAGTTCATCCCATGGAGAAGTACCTGTAATCAAGGTTGCCGAAATGTAAATGACGGGAACGACGATAATCAGAAAAATTAAAAATCGAGCGCAACCGGTTAGTTTATATTTCCTCCTCATGATTCTTGTTTTTTGATAGAATAAAGATACTTCATTTTATTAAAAAGTATTCAAAAATAAGACGGAATCTTGGTTTGTATCTATAAACTGAAATGAACGGGCAACAAGTATCCAAGTACAACTTTGATAAATTAGATCGACCTTTTTAGGAAAATGATAATCTGCCCAAAAGATTAAACACCTTGTTCTCTTCCTTACTGCGCAGAAGGTTATGTTAATGACACTAATGATTAAAAGTCTTAAAAAACATCATTTTATTTCTTTTTTTTACTATTTTTGTCATAAAATAGAAATGAATGTATCAACGATTTCGAGAGCAGCTTTCTGAATTCCCTGTAGTTACCTTGCAGGATATTAAAATTACATTTCCTGATTTTGATACTAAAAATCTGGTCAACTGGCAGAAAAAAGGATATCTAGTGAAATTGAGAAATGGTTTTTATGTATTCAGGGAAACCGATATTGATGAATATTTACTTTATAAGATAGCTAATAAAATTTATGAACCTTCTTATATTTCGCTGGAATCAGCTTTAAGCTTTTATGGTATTATTCCGGAGGCTGTTTTTATTATGCAATCTGTCTCTACGCGTAAAACCAAGTGTTTTGAAACGCCAGTGGGTGTTTTTAATTTTCGAACTATTAAGCATTCACTCTATTTTGGTTATCGCTTGATTAGTAAAAATGGTTACACATTCAGATTTGCTTCAAGAGAAAAGGCTGTTTTGGATTTTTTGTATCTCCGTCCTGACATTAAAGATTATGCAGGCATTGAAGCTTTGAGATGGAATCGTGAGGAGCTTCAAAAATTAA
Organism: Saprospiraceae bacterium; assembly: GCA_007134625.1. Lineage (GTDB taxonomy): Bacteria > Bacteroidota > Bacteroidia > Chitinophagales > Saprospiraceae > PWJY01. The sequence continues at coordinate 1,496 of SLKL01000118.1, read as the reverse complement.
AAATAGAAAAGCTTTGTGAATATTTGACTTTATATTCTTCTGCAACATTAAATGAAAAAATTAACTTGCTCATAAACTACATCCATGATTGATATCAATGAAATAGCTGAGTATTACCCACCAAATCTTCGAAAATTTAAAAGGTTATTACTTCGGGAGTATCTTCAATATAAGATTCTTGAAATAGTTTTCAATGGTCCTTTTTCTGAAAAGCTTATTTTTCTTGGAGGTACCTGCTTGCGCATCTTATATGGGAATCAGCGATTCTCTGAGGATTTAGATTTTGATAACTTCAACTTAAGTAAGGCTGAATTTGATGAGATTTCGATCAATATTGTTTCCGAATTGAAAAAACTGGGTTATGTAGTAGAGATGAAGCAAGTAACTAAAGGGGCATACCATTGTTATATACGTTTTCCCAGCTTACTTTTTCAACAGGGACTTTCAGGTCATGAGGAGGAGAAGATTCTGATTCAATTGGATACTGAACCCCAAGGTTTTGATTTTGTCCCTGACTATCCTATCCTCAATAAATTTGATGTGTTTTGTAAAATTGCCTCAGCCCCATTGGATTTGTTGATGGCCCAAAAATGCTATGCCATTCTTAACAGAGCGAGAAATAAAGGTAGAGATTTTTACGATTTGGTATTTCTTATGAGCAAAGGAACTAAGCCCAATATGGGATACTTAGATCAAAAAATGGCCATTAGTAAAACTTCTGAACTAAAGAAAATACTATTGAAAAAGTGCGATTCTTTGAATATGGAAGAGATGGTTAGAGATGTAGCACCATTTTTATTCGATAAGAAAAGCGAAAATAAAGTGAGATATTTCAGGGATTATTTAAGTGATTTTTCTTTTGATAACAGGAAATAAGTCCATGCGTAGAATCAATATTTGTAACTATTTAGTAGTTGACCCTGAAAAGGTCATAGGTCGTAAATAGTTACCAATATTTTAGTGTTTCCATAGGAATGCAGGCGCCTTTAATAGTCACGACTTTTTAATATCACAACTTCTTCCACTTCAATCTAACCGAATTCCCGATTACTACCAGATCAGAAAAAGCCATAAAGAAAGCAGCAGCCATAGGATTTAGGAATCCCAAAGCTGCCATCGGTATGGCAACTATGTTATAAGAAAAGGCCCAGAATAGATTTTGCTTTATCGTGGTCACTGTTTTTCGACTGAGCTTGTGGGTATCCACTAGAGTCTCTAACTGATCGTTAAGCAGGACAATATCAGCTGACTGCATAGCAAGGGTGGCTGTAGAAGAGTAGGCGATACCGATGTCTGCTCTGGCTAATGCAACCGAATCATTAATGCCATCACCTACCATGGCAGTTCTCCCTTTGGCTGTGTATTCCTCAACTACTTTTAATTTTTCCTCAGGACTTTGCATGGCAAAAAAGGTATCTATAGCCAGTGTTTTGGCAACGTTTTCAGTAGGAGCCTGTCGGTCACCACTGAGTAATACGGTCTTGATGCCTCGGTTT
>SLKL01000180.1 GCA_007134625.1 Saprospiraceae bacterium | reverse complement strand
GTTGGTCCATCTTTTAAATCTTGCTATGGTGTCCTTATGAGTCTAAAAAAATCAAATTAATCAATCACTCATCAAAACCTATATCCCCACCCATCTTTACAATCTGAGCATTTCGAACCGATGAAATATCAATCCCCTCCCTTCTTTCGTGTACGACGGCAATGATATAGGCTTCTTCGGTATTTTCAATATTTAGCTCATCAAACGACTTTTGAATGTCTGTAATTAAAATGGGTTGTTCTAAGTCCACTCCATCCCATGCTAATTTTTCACCATAGACATCAGTTAAAACTTTTCGCAGTGTATTGTGATTTTGATAAACGGGAATGGGGTGCGGTTTATCACTAAATGGATTGTTCTCATTGGGATGCCCGCTAAAAGCATTGTATTGATTCTCTGTAATGATTTTATCCTCAACTAGAATTACAGTTAAATAAAGCTCCTTATCCATTTCTTCATAAAATTTTCCAAAAACCTCCACATTCAAAGTATGGTCATTAAAATCAGAGTTAATCGATAGTTCAATCTCTGTCAGCTGTGACAAAAAGAAATAGACCGAATCAATCACTCCTTTGATTTCAATTGGGTCAAGATTTCTTCTGGCATATCCTCTATTTATCCTTACACTGGGTCTTCCACTTACTATTAGCAGCTCCTCGAGCAAACTACCTTCTGAAATGGTCAATTCGTCCTCTCCGTGAATAGAATAAGCAACAACTTGATCATTTGAATTACTAAGGCTATCCACTCGGTGAGCAATCCATGGACACCACACACATCTTCTCGATGTAAAAAGTTCTATCAGCACCTTTCTATTCCGAGGCTCTTTGACCACCAACTCAATCTCTTTAGTTCTTGCCCCTTGGTACTCTCCTTTAACAATATACTTTCCGGTGGCATTGGGCTTAAAAATATTTCCCTCTATTTTTTCACCATCAACATAAAAGGTGGTCTCTGCTGTTATATCGTAACGTCTCTCCGAAACAGCAGTTAAAATGGAAACTCCAAATTCGTTTAATGGAATCAGAGTACTGGAAGCCTTTAAAATTATCTCGTAAGGATAAACTGATGAGTCTTCGGTTTCCTCATTTACGGGGTCCTGAATACAGGAAGAGAAAAAGAGCAAAACACTAAGCAATACAAATATTCGGTCCATTTTTCATTTTATTGAAAAACTTTTACCTCATCCTTTTATTGCTATTTAACTTTTTAGGCATTGAACTTTAACACCCTCATAAAAAGTGATTTGCAAGAAAAAAGGCTATAATAAATTGACCCTAAATCATTTGTAAGCACACTCCAACAAAAGTACAACTAGAACTTCAAATGCTTTACGGTTAAGGCGTTATTTATCAGCTGTCTGAGGGAGTCGATACCTATATTGAGATGATTATCGACAAAATTGGTGGTGACTTTATTATCGCTTTCATCTGTTTTTACCCCCTCGGGTATCATGGGAATATCTGAAATCAATAACAAAGCGCCTGTAGGAATTTTATTGAAAAAACCAACTGTGAACAAGGTAGCGGTTTCCATATCTATACCCATACATCTGATCTCACGCAGATAATCCTTGAACCGTTGATCGTGTTCCCACACCCTTCGGTTGGTGGTATAAACAGTTCCCGTCCAATAATCGAGGTCATAATCCCTTATGGTTGTTGATATAGCTTTCTGAAGGGCAAAAGCAGGCAAGGCAGGCACCTCGGACGGAAAATAATCATTTGAAGCTCCTTCTCCCCTAACAGCAGCTATAGGCAACAAAAGATCTCCGATATCATTTTTCTTTTTAAGACCACCACATTTGCCGAGGAAAAGAACCGCTTTGGGTTCTATTGCCATAAGTAAATCCATAATGGTCGCCGCATTGGCACTACCCATACCGAAATTAATAATGGTCATCCCTCCTCCACTGGCACAACCCATATTTTTTCGGTAAACCTTAGAATTAAACTTCTCAGCAAACATATCAACATAATTGCTGAAGTTTACCAGAATGATATATTTTTCAAATTCTTCAAGCGGCATACCGGTATAACGGGGTAACCAATTGGAAACGATTTTTTCCTTAGTATCCATAATAATCCTATTCAAAAATTAATGCAAAAATTACTGTTTGTTAAGTGCCCCAAAATTCAAATCGAAGCCTATGCGCTTTTGGGGCTCATCATTTACAAAATCCTCCCAATTGGTTAATTCTGTAAAAAAAGTCTCCAAATGGCGGATTACAAATGTGGGTTTGAGCGAGTCGGGCTTATAGACAGCTATTGTATGAGGTGGTCTGGGATTGCCATAACCTTCAATATACGGATACTGAATCAACACCAGGATTTTCCCATTGAAAAGTTGTTGATAAATTAACGATCCGTTGTGCTTGATCAGATGTCTTTGTATAGACTCACTGACTTTTTGATACATTCCACTTTTAGTCTCACCAAGAGAAAAAGAAACCGCCTCCAAGTTTTCCATTTGCTCGACTACATCTACTCTCGCAGTCAATTTAAACTTCTTTATGAGCTCACTTAGTTGGCTAATCAACTCCTCCTTAAAACTCGTCCTCCACAACTCCCGGTAAATTTCCGTATTTTTCAGGACCTCATTATAAGTTTCAATTCTGCGCTTGAGATTATTTAAATTAGTTGATAAAAGAATATCAGACATTTATTAGATTTTGGTGTAAAATTACAACATTGCGTAAGACTTTTCAACATCACTGATTCACTCAAATTAAAAATAGTTAGTAATAACCCGCATATGGCAACTTTTTAAATGAAAATTACTGCTTAAACCTGATCTTGATTAATTTTGCACCCTCATTGCATAGGTTGACCCCTATGTCATAAACAACAACATAATGGCACGAAGAAAAATTAATGATATTATTATCACCGAACCCCTTGGAGAAAAGGTATCAGTAAACGGCTGGGTAAGGACATTCAGGAATAATCAGTTTATTGCTCTGAACGATGGTTCGACTTTGGATAATTTGCAATTGGTTTTGACCCTTGGCAATTTTGATGAAGAGCTTTTGAAAAAAATCACCCCGGGAGCGGCTGTTTCTGCAAGTGGAGAAGTAGTCGAATCGCAAGGTAGAGGTCAAAAAGTAGAAATACAAGTAGATGAAATCAGGGTGATTGGGGAAAGCGATGCCGAGAAATATCCACTCCAACCCAAGAGGCACAGCCTGGAATTTTTAAGAGAAAATGCCCACCTGCGCTTTCGCACAAATACTTTTGGAGCCATTTTCAGAATCCGCCATGCAGCTGCAATGGCCATCCATCAGTTTTTTGACCAAAGGGGCTTTCTATATCTTCACACTCCCATACTCACCGCTTCGGATGCTGAAGGAGCCGGTGAAATGTTCAGAGTTAGCACATTGAATCCTCAATATCCCCCACTGACCGAAGAAAACGAAGTGGATTTTTCTAAAGATTTTTTCGGAAAGGAAGCGCACCTGACTGTTTCCGGTCAACTTGAAGCTGAACTTGGAGCCCTAGCACTGAGCGATGTTTACACTTTCGGCCCCACTTTTAGAGCTGAACACTCTCATACCACAAGACACCTTGCAGAATTCTGGATGGTAGAGCCTGAGATGGCTTTTGCTGACCTCAAAGACAACATGGATTTAGCTGAAGCTATGCTTAAATTCACCATTCTATACCTACTGGAGAATTGTGAAAAAGACCTTCAGTTTTTAGATGACAGATTAAAGCAGGAAGAAAAAAACAAACCTGCGAATCAGCGTTCCCCAATGGGATTGATCGAAAAATTAAAATTTTGTGTAGAAAATGATTTTGAGCGAGTTACTTACACTGAGGCGATTAATATTTTGAAAAATTCCAAACCCAATAAGAAAAAGAAATTCCAGTTTGTAATTGAAGAATGGGGTGCTGACCTCCAATCAGAGCACGAACGTTTTTTGGTGGAAAAACACTTCAAAAAACCGGTGATTCTTTATAATTATCCCAAAGGCATCAAGGCCTTTTATATGCGACTAAATGATGACGATAAGACTGTTGCTGCAATGGATATATTGTTTCCCGGTATAGGTGAAATAGTAGGGGGTAGTCAAAGAGAAGAACGCCTTGATATTCTACAGGGACGTATGGCTGAAATGGATATCCCCGAGGAAAGTATGTACTGGTATCTCGATATCAGAAAATACGGTTCTTGCCCTCACGCCGGATATGGATTAGGCTTCGAGCGCTTTGTCCAATTCGCTACGGGAATGGGTAATATCAGAGATGTGATACCCTTTCCAAGGTTTCCCGGTAGTATTAACTTTTAAACTAAGCTCGATTTGTTGCTGTGTCGCATAATTTTATTGTAGCGAAACTGTATTGAAAAGACTTGATTCATCATTATCGGATTAAGCTGTAAAGTGGATTAGAATTTTCAATTTGTCAATCTAAAAAAATCACTTATCTTTAACATTGGAAGGAGGAGCTAAGTAAGAGAATAGCTCTAATTTTGCAGCCCATTAAACCAAGCCTTAGACATGGCGAGACATACAAAACGGATAATCAAAACAATAGGCCTTCTATTGGCATTTTGCGCTTTTCACACCACTACCCTATTTTCCCAAACAACACTAAATCAAGGGGATGTTGCTATTTTGGGCATGAATGCCAATGCGAATTGTCCTGCATATGGTTTCCCAAATGGTGCTGATGTACTGCATTTGGTGTTTTTCGTAGACATTGAGGACGGAACGAATTTTAAAATTACGGACAATGCCTATCAAAGATTAGCTGCTAACCCGGAACAATGGGGGAATAATGAAGGAATGACCCGTTTTACATACAATGGTCCAACTACCATACCTGCAGGAACAGTTATTACCTTCCGCTACCCTCAAACCTATGAAGTGCTTAGTCCAGCAACATACAATGATTGGTCATTTACTGAAGTTGACGGTTCAAATCCCATGTTTCTGAATGTAGCTGTTGCCGGTGATCAACTTTATATTATGCAGGGTGAAGAATGGAATAACGGAATGTCACCCAATCACGATGCTACTTATACAGGTAATATTTTATATGCCTGGAACACCAAATCTGAGTGGATTGATTTTGCCAATAACAATGCCGATTCGGGTTTACATCCGGACGTAGAGCCTTGCTATTATTACAATCCGGTGTCCGGGAATGAACCCTATTCCAGCTACACGGGAGTATCCACTCCCACTACTGCAGAGAACTGGATGGTAAGGATAAATGATCCGGACAACTGGACCAGCTGGGGTTCTTGCGCTAATTATGAAGAACCCATTGCAACTTTGGAGATCGTCGACTTTGAATTCGAGGGAATCCCGGACGAAATATGTCCCAATGAGGATCCTATTTCACTTCCAACTACTCAAACAGGGATTCCGGGTAATTGGTCAGGATCTGGAGTAAGCTCAAATGAATTTAATCCCGAAGGTCTGTCAGGGACTATAGTACTTACTTTTACACCCTTAAATGATTGCCTTCCTGAATACTTTTTTGAAATTGAAATCATTGAGGGTGAGATTCCTACTTTTACTCTTGATGATGAATACTGTGTAGGAGATACTCCTCAGATTTTACCCACGACATCAACCAATGGAATCTCGGGAAGCTGGGAGCCTGCTGCCATCAATACCGATGATCCCGGATTTTTTGAATTTACCTTTACACCCGACGACAACTGTAATGAGGAGTTTACTCTGGAAGTCAACATAATTGAAAATGTAATTCCTGTCTTTGACCTCAATGATGAATACTGTGTGGGGGAAACACCTGATCCACTGCCGACAACCGCTGATAACGGGCTTGAGGGTAGTTGGGAGCCGGTTTCAATTAACACTGATGAAGCGGGGACTTTTACCTATGCTTTTACTCCGGATGAGGAGTGTAGCGAAGAGTTTACTTTGGAAGTCAATATTATAGAAAATGTGGTTCCGGATTTTGACCTCAATGATGGATACTGTGTCGGAGAAACGCCTCAAAACCTGCCCACTACTTCTGATAACGATATAGAGGGAAGCTGGAGCCCTGCTTCAATAAGTACTGATGAGCAGGGTACTTTTACTTACACCTTTACCCCTGATGAGGAATGCAGTGAAGAATATACTCTGGAGGTCAATATCACAGAAAATGTAGTTCCGACTTTTGACCTCAATGATGAATACTGTGTTGGTGAAACACCTCAAAACCTGCCCGCTACTTCTGATAACGGCATAGAGGGAAGCTGGAGCCCTGCCGCGATAAACACTGATGAAACAGGTACTTTTACCTATACTTTTACTCCGGACGATGAGTGTAGTGAGGAGTTCACTCTGGAAGTCAATATTATAGAAAATGTGATTCCGGCTTTTGACCTCAATGATGAATACTGTGTCGGAGAAACACCTCAAAACTTGCCCTCTAATTCTGACAACGGCATTGAGGGAAGCTGGAGCCCTGCCACCATAAACACTGATGAGTCCGGTATTTTTACTTATACCTTCACTCCGGATGAGGAATGTAGTGAAGAATTTACTCTGGAAGTCAATATTACCGAAAATGTGACTCCGGCTTTTGACCTTGACGATGAATATTGTGCAGGTGAAACCCCTCAAAATTTGCCCACTACTTCTAACAACGGCATTGAGGGAATTTGGAACCCCGCCTCAATAAGTACTGATGAACCCGGTACTTTTACATACATTTTTACTCCGGATGAGGAGTGTAGTGAGGAGTTTATTCTAGAAATCACTATTCATTCTCTTCCTAATGCTACTGCCTCAAATGCAGGACCTTATTGTGAAGGAGAAACTATCAACCTCAGTGCTGATGGTGGGGAAGAATATTCCTGGTCAGGTCCAAATGCTTTTTCATCAGGGGATCAAAACCCCATTATACCCGCTGCTTCATCATTCAGTTCGGGTGAATATACAGTGACGGTTACCGACGAAAATGGATGTATTGCCACCGCAATAACTGAGGTAGCTGTTAATGATCTTCCTGATGCTGAAGCATCCTCTAACAGTCCTGTTTGTGAAGGCGATGACCTTGAGCTTTCAGCAAGTGGTGGAACTGAATATGAGTGGACTGGTCCGGATGGATTTAACTCCACCGAACAAAATCCTATTATAGCTGATGTTGGGCAAACTGCTCAAGGTAGCTATGAGGTGATAGTAACAAATGATGATGGTTGCAGTGAATCTATTGAGTTAACTGTAGAGGTATCCACTCTCCCAGAGATCAACATAGATCTTATTGAATGTGATGTTGACCTGAATACTTTTTTTGTTGAATTCAATACAGATGGCGATGAGATAACAGTATCTGATGGTATTTTGTCTGACCTTGGAGGTGGCAATTACGAAGTGAGCGAAATAGATGTGGAAAATGATTTAGTCATTGATGTTACCAATAGCGCGACCGGATGCTCTTCTTCATTTACAGTTGGTGCTCCCGATTGCGATTGTCCATTCATCCCTGTGGCAGTTTCAGGAGGTAATGAAGAAATCTGTCAGGGAGATGCCTTGCCGGAATTGAGTGCAACCACTGACCCTGATCTGCAAATTAATTGGTTCAGCCAATCAGTTGGAGGAGATACTTTGGCAATAAACAGTGAAACTTATGAGCCATCAGAAGCGGGTACTTTTTACGCAGAGGTTTTTGATCCTGTAAGTGGATGTACATCAACTCAGAGGACCGGAGTAAGTTTGGTCATTAACCCATTACCGGACTTAACCATAAACTCAGTCGAGTGTTCCGCCGATCTGGAAAGCTATACAGTTACTTTTACAACCAACGCTGAAGAAATAGAAAACTCAGCGGGAACATTAGTTTCACTAGGAGGAAACAATTATAAAATAAGCGGAATTGAAGAAGGCACTAATCTCACAATTACTGTTATTATTGAGGCTACATCCTGTGAAACTTCAATTGAAATCGAATCGCCAAATTGTGATTGTCCTCAATTAGATGCTCCCGTTTCCGACGGCGATCAAACCATTTGCGAAGGAGATGACTTTCCCCTTTTATCAGCTTCAGTACCTTCAGGTATTCAAATCAATTGGTATGATAGCCCAATAGGAGGTAATCTTCTGGAAGAAAACTCTGACACCTATCAGCCCAACGAGGCAGGAACTTTTTATGCTGAAACTTTTGACCCTCAGTCTGATTGTAGCTCACAAGAGCGAACAGCTATCTCATTAATTATCAATATGCTTCCCACTGCTGACCTAATAAGTCAGGAATGTGAGAACAATGATTTTTACACTATTCAATTTGAAACTAATGCGACCGATATAGAGACCAACGCCGGGCTGCTCGAATTGATAGGTGTAAATCAATACGAACTTACTCAAATACCCGTAGGTACTGATTTGGTTTTAGAGTTGTTTGATCTTTTTACTGATTGTGAAAACACGGTAGAATTTCCATTTGATCTGGATTGTGATGAGGATTGTGGTGATCTTCTGCCTCCTGCTGTAATTGGTGATTCAATCTTTTTTGTCTGTCAGGGCGAAGATTTTTCAGAACTGGAAGCTTTTGTAACAGGTGATTTAACAATAGACTGGTATGACAGCCCAGAAAATGGAGAGTTACTGCTTTCAAACAGCCCTCTTTTTACACCTCTAAGTGGTGGAAACTATTATGCGGAAACTCATGATACCCAAAACAATTGTTTCTCGGATACAAGGACAGCGTTTCAGGTATTTGCAGAACCAGAAATAAGTATTGAAATTGGGATATTTAACTGCGAGGCTGATTCATATACCATGGAATTACAGATTACAGGAGATATTACCGATAGGGTATTTGATTTAATTTCATCCGGAATTCTAACTCTAAATGCAGATGGCTCTATAACTGTATCTGATGTTCCACAGGCTGAAGATATCCTATTTGAAAGTACTCATTCTGATACTGATTGTTCTCAGGAGTTTAGTTTTGATGCTCCCAATTGCGACTGCCCCGAAATACCCTTACCAACAGGAGAACAAGAATATGAAGTTTGTGTAGATGAAGATTTCCCTACTTTTGAACTTGAAGTCGAAGGCGATTTAACTAT
>SLKL01000364.1 GCA_007134625.1 Saprospiraceae bacterium | reverse complement strand
CCATTGACTGTTGACCATTGACTGTTGACCATTGACTGTTGACCATTGACTGTTGACCATTGACTGTTGACCATTGACTGTTGACCATTGACTGTTGACCATTGACTGTTGACCATTGACCATTTTCAATCTTCAATTTTCAACTTTCAATTAATTATCCTGAAACATCCTCCTAACATCAACCTTGTCAAAAATTAATCATTTTCAATCTTCAATTTTCAACCTTCAATTTTCAATTAAAACTTAAACCCCATTGTTAAAGCTATTCGATTAATTGCATAATCATTAAACACTTCAGGTTGCTTTGCATCAGAGTTTTCAGGTAGAAAGTAAGGGAGTTCCAATCGATCTAACATGCTGCGCTGCAATGCTAAATCCAGGAAAAATCCCTGACTGCGAACTCCGGCACCCAAACTCCAAATTAGATCTCTGTCATCGTCCACATTGAAAGCTCTTTGAACGTATTGTAAACCACCCCGTAGTCTGATGTTGCGTAAAGCCAATTCGCCTCCCATCCTTAAATTAAGTGCACTTCCCAGTTCTCTTTCAATTTGATTATTAGCTCTTCTTTCATCTGGAAGGAATTGATTGCTGTTGCGTCTTGTAAAGTTGTAATTTGACGAACTGTAGTCAAGGTATTCTATATCAAATGATAGGAAACCCCTGTTGCCAACAAGGTAACCCACGCCCGCCATTACTCTCCAGGGGGAGGTAAAGTTGTAATCAAAAAGCCTTACAGGAGATTCACCAATTTGAGGTGAATTGGGCAGGGTAGGGTCCTGACTGGGATCAAACCTGAAAGTAGCTGTTGTGTAATATTCCTCAGACAATGAATACCAACCGGGTGAATGTATGGCTAAACCAAGCCTCAAAGCCTGTGAATGACGGTAGATTAATCCGGCCTTTAATTGAAAACCTATACCGTCCACTTCGCGAAAATCATCGAATTGAAAAGATCTGAATATTGGGTTTTCATTATCATCATCACTGTCAATATAGATTCTATCTTCTGTTATGCTAACAATAGGCATACTCAAGGTTAAACCGAACATCAGCTTTTCTTCCATATTTGCAGCAATCGCAAACATCAATTCGTTGGTGCTGCCTCTGAGTCGGGAGGTGAATTCTTTATTCAAAACATCATCATCTCTTAGATCACTTGAATAAGTATCATTATCCGGGTTATGAATTAATGCAAAGGCATCATACGCAGGTCCCACTTCGTAATCATCAATTAATTCAGGGGGAAGACCTTCACCAACTGCAATAAATCGATCTAAAATACTTCCGGTAGATTGCCCAAGTGCAAAAACATTATGATGATAAGAAGCCAATCGGTTGTATCCAAATGTAAAAGTAAAATTGGTTATACTGGATGAGTTCTGCGGAGTAGATGCCAATACCAAGCCGATATTGTTGAATTGTAAATTATTAAAATTATCGTCATTCCGCACATTGTCCCATCTTGAATCTACCTGAGCGCTATACAATACTGGTGTAAAAACCAATTCCGACCTTCGGATTAATGCCAGGCCTGCCGGATTGTAGGACGATGATGAATAATCTGCACCAAGTGCTACCATAGCAGATCCAGCACCCATGTTTCTGGCTGTTCCAATATGATCTAAGGTTGAAATTCTCATTGCATTATCCAGAGTTTGAGCCCAGTTATCTGCAAAAAATAGAAATGACAGTAATGTCAGGCTAATTATCCTATACATATGATTGAAAATTTTACAAGTTTGCAAAAAAATTGGGGTTGCCGGGTGTCGCAACCCCAATGTAGATTATTGTTTTGTATTACCCGCCTCTTCCTGATCTGCTTGATCGCGGAGAATCCGAACCGGAACTTCTTGAGCTTCTTCCCGTATTTGTTCCCGATGAACTTCTGTTGTTACGAGATGGGGGAGTAACTGAAGGACTCCTTTGATTCCCTCTTGAGGATGGATTTACACCGCTACCTCTTTGATTGGAACTTCTGTTGTTGTTCATATTGGGTGGTGAAGTTCTCTGATTTGAACGATTGTTGTTCATGTTCGGAGGATTTTGCTGTCGTTGACGATTCTGATCAATTCCTCTTTGCGAAGGCTGATTTGTTCTACCTTGGTTCTCTCTCATTTGAGGAGGAGTTGATCTTTGTTGAGACCGATCGTTAAAGGCAGGAGATCTTTGCTGTGTAGTCCGCCTGTCTGTATTTGCTCTTTGCGGAACATTAGTCCTTCTGTCTGACTGATATTGGTCACGTGTCACTCTGTTGTCCCTAAAATTTCTCTGAGCTTCACGACCTGCAGTCATTCTCTCATTTGAACGGCTTACACCTGCAAAGTCACTTCCTGATGTTCTGCCTCTTGTCGTCTGTTCTGTTATGCCCTCTCTTGAAGGTGCTCTATCTTCAGAAGTTCTTGAATCTCGTTGACCGTCAATGGTGCGTCCTCTTGTATCAATCCTCTCATCATTATCTGATCGAGTTATTCTATCAGATGTTGATGTGCTTCTTTCTTCAGAAGTTCTTGCTCCTTGCTGCCCTTCAACGGTTCGCTCTCTTGTATCCAACCTCTCATCACTTTCAGATTGAGCAATTCTACCTCTTGTAGATGCACTTCTTTCATCAGAGGTGGGCTCATCTCTAACTCCCTCATCGCTACTGCCTGTACCTGCGACTGATCTTCCTGATCTTGGTGCGGCACCTCCTGTAGCTCCCCCTGGACCATACTGAGTTCCTCTTCTACTGCGTATATCATCAGAAGGCCTTTGTGTACTTGACCCGGGACGTGTAGTGTAATAATTGTTTACGTAAAAGTTATTACTGGTGTAGAATATTGGACAACCTCTGTAACCAAAACTACCCCAACTGCTGTATCCATAACCAAATCCAAAACCATAGGAGTGAAAACTTCCATAAGGTCTGTAAGGTCTCCATGGGTTGTGCCATGAATGGTATGGATTAAAGAAAGGATCGTAGTGATGCCAGTGGTAGTAGCTGAAGGCACGAGGTCCGTAAGGTCTGAATCTATAGGGCGATACATAAATGGTAACTCCGGGACTGTGATAGCCGTAATAAACAAGATCTACAAAAAAAGGATCGTAAAAGTCAATTCCCCGTGCAGGACGATGGAATCTCCTTATTCTGGATGTATAATAAAAATCGTAGTCATCAAAATATTGACTGTCGTATTCCTGCTCACCAAAACTAATATCGCTATCAGAATATACGTTATTCCTGAATGTAGTAGTTTGAAAATCATCAGGATTATAGTAGAGGTCATCGTGTTGTGCCCAAACTGAAATAGGTAACAAAGCGATGATGGCAGTAATCAAAATCGATTGGATTGAATAATTTTTCATGATCTTAGTTTTTTCATGTATATCACAAATTACGGTAATTTTTGAGAATATACGGTTAACAGTCGATTAAAAGCAGTAAAAAAAATGTTAATAATTCTTAGCTATTCTTTTACTTTGCATTTCTTTTTACAGCTTTCACTTCTAATACGAATAGAGAGACTTGAAAGTTTCACATTTAGGTAGATTAATATATAATTAAATGAGTAAAGGCATAACTTCAAGAGAACAGAACTACTCCCAATGGTATAACGACATTGTCAAAAGAGCCGGTTTGGCCGATCATTCAGCTGTAAGAGGATGCATGGTAATCAAACCGCATGGCTATGCAGTTTGGGAAAACATGAAAAACCAACTAGATGCTATGTTTAAGGAAACAGGGCATGTGAACGCTTATTTTCCGCTTTTTATCCCAAAAAGTTTTTTAAGTAGAGAAGCTGAGCATGTAGAGGGATTTGCGAAAGAATGCGCTGTGGTCACCCATCATCGACTGATGAATGACCCAAATGGTAAGGGCGTTGTAGTGGACCCCGAAGCAAAATTGGAGGAAGAATTAGTGGTTAGACCTACTTCTGAAACTATTATTTGGAACACCTACAAAGATTGGATACAATCCTACCGTGATTTACCATTACTTATTAATCAGTGGGCAAACGTAGTGCGCTGGGAGATGCGAACTCGTCCTTTTTTACGAACTGCTGAATTTCTCTGGCAGGAAGGTCATACTGCCCATTCAAGTAAAAATGAAGCAGTAGAAGAAGCTGAGAAGATGCATGAGGTGTATGCGCGCTTTGCTGAAGACTATATGGCAATGCCCGTAATAAAGGGTGTTAAGACCGCCAATGAGCGTTTCGCAGGTGCCCTTGAGACTTATACCATAGAAGCTATGATGCAGGACAAAAAGGCATTGCAAGCAGGAACATCTCATTTTCTTGGGCAAAATTTCGCCAAAGCTTTTGACGTCACTTTTTTAAATGAAAACAATAAAGAGGAATTGGTGTGGGCAACATCTTGGGGTGTTTCTACCAGACTTGTGGGGGCCTTAATTATGACCCACTCAGATGACCAAGGTCTTGTTCTGCCTCCAAAACTGGCTCCGATCCAGGTTTCTATAGTTCCCATACCAAAGCCCGCTGAAGAAATTGACAAAGTGGCTTATCAATTAGAAGATGAGTTGAAAAAAGCAGGCTATTCCGTGTTTTACGATCGCGATGATAAAAAACGTCCCGGTTTTAAGTTTGCTGAGCATGAATTAAAAGGTATTCCCGTCCGTCTTGCTATTGGAAAGAGAGACCTTGCGAATAAGGTAGTTGAAGTGGCGAGAAGGGATACAGGTGAAAAACAATCAGTTCCTTTAGACCAGGTTGTAGCTAAGGTTAGTGAACTAATGGTGGACATTCAGAATAGCCTTTTTAATAAAGCGGTCAAGTTTAGGGAAGATAATACCCATTATGCAGATAGTTGGGAGGAGTTTGAAAAGATTATAAAAAATGAGGGTGGTTTTGTTTATGCCCATTGGGATGGAACTACAGAAACTGAACTGGCTATAAAAGATAGAACCAAAGCCACAATAAGATGTATTCCATTGGATCGTAAGGAAGAAAAAGGAAAATGTGTTTTCAGTGGTAAACCTTCAGAAGGCAGAGTTATTTTTGCTAAAGCATATTAAGATTTTATTGAAAAACTAATTTTTAACTAAAAGAATATAGAAATGGCATTTGAAGTAGAAGGAATTCTTCACAAAAAATTTGATACGGAACAGAAAACAGAAACTTTTAAAGCAAGGGAGTTTGTTCTCTTACTACCTGATGAAAGGTATCCTCAATATATCAAATTTCAATTGACTCAGGACAACTGTTCCATTTTGGATAAATTCAATGAAAAACAAAAACTAAAGGTACATTTTGACCTGAGAGGAAGAGAGTGGAATGAAAAGTATTTTACCAATTTGCAAGCCTGGAAAATTGAAGGAGACAGTCTTGAGGATGAATTACAGCAAACTTCTTCTGATTTTGATGATCCCGGTTTTCCGGATGCCGATGATGCGCCTAAGTCAGAGGAATTTGATGACATGCCTTTTTAATAAAAAATAGTTGTGCAAGCTTTATTTGTACAATAGAGTTTATTAGAAATGGGTTTAGTTTTTAAATCAACAACATCCATTATGGTGGTAATTAGATACTTCGCGGTAGTTTTATTTTTAAGTATATACTGCTTACAGGTCGGTTTTAATCAAACTTTGACCGGCGTGAGCACTATCTGGGATGACGATTACCGGGAGTGGTCTCTCTTTACAGCTGAGGACACTTTAAATCTAGGTACGCTTGAACTGACCGGCTTAATCAATAGCCCGCGAATGGACTGGTCTTATCGCGTTTTGGAGTCCTTTGGTAGAATCAGAAATATTCAGCGGAATAATTACACCACTTGGGAAGTTCAGGGTCCCTACAACTTAGTCAATGTTCGTCAACAATGGCCTGATGATTTGCGAGAATGGAGGGTTACAGACAATAGATTAACCGTTAACTGGAGAAGCCGATATCAACACCATTATGAAGAATGGGTTCTTTCACATAGCGACTATGGGCATTTTTCTATGTACACTCTTAATCCCGGAGATCCCAGAGATTGGGTGATTGTAGATAAAATGAGGGATGACTTCCCATTTGAGATGAAAATGGCTTTTGTCTTTGTTACCATTTTCTTCACTAGTCCATTTTAAGGAACGAAATATCTGAAATCTGTTTTGGGATCCAACTCTTTTAAACAGGTAATAATCCATTTTACCAGGTTTTCGATGTCATCCTTGTGTGCCATTTCAACAGTAGTGTGCATATACCTCAACGGCAAGGAGAGTAAAATTGATGGCGTACCCCCATTTGCATAAGCAAAAGCATCGGTATCAGTACCTGTTGATCTTGAACTTGCTTCTCTTTGGTAAGGTATCTTATTTTTCTCAGCAGTTTTGCATGCTAAATCAATAAGTTTAGAATGAACAGCAGGGGCATAGGTTACTGTGGGGCCATCTCCGCATTTTACTTGTCCGTGCACTTTGGGCTCGATCAAGGGAGTATGCGTGTCATGTGTGACATCTGTGACAATAGCTACATTCGGACGAATGGTTTGAGCGATCATCTCAGCCCCTCTTAAACCTACTTCTTCCTGAACTGAATTTACCAGATAAAGGGAGTAGGGGAGTTCAAT
Source organism: Saprospiraceae bacterium (assembly GCA_007134625.1). GTDB lineage: Bacteria > Bacteroidota > Bacteroidia > Chitinophagales > Saprospiraceae > PWJY01. The sequence goes on along the minus strand of SLKL01000364.1, from coordinate 2,507 downwards.
TTTTTCATTCTTGAGGTATTGAGCTACCTGTGCAAGTACAAAGCCACCCATTTTATTGTCAAGACTTCTTCCGGCAAAATACTTTTTATTGATTTCCGTAATCTCATCTTCAAAAGTGGCAATACAACCGACGTGTATGCCCATTTTTTCCACCTCCTTTTTATCTTTCGCTCCGACGTCAATGAAAATATTTTCAAGGGATGCGGACAATTTGGCTTTTGTACCTCTCCTTGTATGTATAGCAGGCCAACCAAAAACACCCTTAACAATGCCTTTTGGGGTGTGGATATTTACCCTTTTGGCGGGAGCAATGGCATGGTCTGAACCACCATTGCGAATGACCCTTAAAAAACCGTCATCAGAAATGTGATTGATAAACCAGGAAATTTCATCAGCATGGCTTTCAACAACTACTTTGAATTCCTTACCTGGATTTACTACTCCATAACAGGTACCATAAATATCGAGATGAATTTCATCAACAAAGGGCTTAATGAAGGACGACCAGATTTTTTGTCCTGATTTTTCTGCACCTGTTGGAGATGCATTATTTAAGTATTCGTAAAGAAAGGATGTGTTTTTTTTATTGAATAAATTCATATTGATTTATTTTATATTTTTTGACCATTCTGAGGGGTTTTTTCGCCATTCCTTTAATGCGATTAAATCCTCTTCATTTATTTTTTTCTCGTCTGCAGCTAACTGTATTAAATCTGAAAAACCGGATAAGCTACTGTATTGGCAAGAAGCATTTTTAAAATTTTTCTCTGAAAGATCCAATTCATAAGAGAAAACAGACATAACACCCAGGACATTTAATCCTTCTTCCCTTAGTGATTCTACTGCCTGAATACTGCTGCCTCCTGTGCTGATAAGATCTTCTATGACAAGAGTCTTTTTTCCTTTTTCAAAATGTCCCTCAATTTTTGATTGTAATCCATGCCCTTTTGCTTTGGAACGCACATAAATAAAAGGTAGTTGCAGGCTGTCCGCAAGCAGAACGCCAAGAGGAATACCGGCTGTAGCCACCCCGGCTACCATTTCAGCTTGTCCAAATTGTCCTGATTTTTCTGCAAGAATATTTTTTATCTCATTTCTGACTTCAACAAATGACAATAATTTTCTATTATCGCAGTATATCGGTGAGCGCAATCCCGATGCCCAGGTAAATGGATTATTTACGTTTAATTTAACTGCATTTATACTTAATAGGTAACTTGCAACTTTTTTAGATGAATTACTCATTGAGTGGATTTTTTCAAAATTGACCCAAATGTACAAAATTTATATAAATGAAACCCCGCTGATTTTATCGAGGACTTCGATGCTCGCAGCTTACACATTTTATGCAAAAGATAAGGTTTTGGTAGTTCGCTATACCGGCAAAAGCAAGACTTTACTACAATGTATTGATTTGATGGAAAAATCTTCCAGATACGATGCTGTTATTATTCACAGTGATGATTACAGAGTACTAAAGGATGATTTTAATTCTTTGTTTAAGAAAATTTATGCAGCAGGTGGGGTAGTAAAAAATCCCAAAAATGAGGTCTTATTTATTTTTAGGAAAAAAAGATGGGATTTGCCAAAAGGTAAAATTGATAAGGGGGAATCTAAATCCGAAGCTGCATTGCGTGAAGTGGAAGAGGAAACTGGCGTAAGTGATTTGAATTTAAAATCTAAAATCATAAAAACCAGGCACACTTATAAGGAGGGTAAAAAACGTATATTAAAAATAGTGTATTGGTACCTGATGGAATCAGATGGCCGCGAAAAGCCCAAACCCCAGATTGAAGAAAATATTGAGAAAGCCAAATGGATTGAACCCGGACAATTATTGACTTCTAATCCTAAAATGTACCGAAGTATTAAGGAAGTGCTCAGAAAATATTACCAACAATATATTCATAAACTATCGAGAGAAGTATGATTTTGGCTGCTGGTTTCTGGCTACTGGCCTCTAGCTGCTGGCTGGCTGCTGTTTTGTGAAAAGATTGGATTAATTAAGCTTTCTCAATTCCGGCGTTGGACTCAATAGAAGGGTAATTTGTCAGATCGTGCATGGAAGGAACGACAGATACATAGCCATTTTCAAGAGCGTGTATGTCCGTATCATTTCCTTCATCATCAATGACAAAGCGTCCGGTGAGCCAGTAGTATTTCTGATTCCTTGGGTCTATACCCTCACTGAATTCTTCTATCCATCTGCCTTCTGCTTGTCTGCATATTTTGATCCCTTTGATTTCCTCCATAGAAAGTTTAGGGATATTGACATTAAGAAGCTTGCAGCCATTTATTCCGTTTTTTAGTACGTATTCGGTGATACGAGAGGCATAGTGTGAGGCAGCATAAAAATCTGCATCAAAGGAATAATCCAGTAAGGAAAAACCAATAGATGGGATGTTCTCCAGAGATGCTTCCATGGCTGCTGACATAGTACCTGAATAAATAATGTTGATGGAGGCATTACTGCCGTGGTTGATGCCACTGAGACAAAGGTCTATCTG
>SLKL01000183.1 GCA_007134625.1 Saprospiraceae bacterium | reverse complement strand
CCATTTGGCTGTGAAGCTTCCCGTTTTTTCCCATCTTATATTGAAATACTAGATGGTCCTACAGCTGGGTTTTCTGTCTTACCGGAAGAATTGAACGCATTCGATCCTTTCGTTGAGATTGTGGATGAGTCTATGGATGGCATTGGTTGGCAATACAATTTTAACAATGAAACCCGATATTTTGACAGAGAGCCCTCTCATTCTTTTGCAGACAGTGGTTTTGTTTTTATTAAACAGATTGTGTTCAGAGAAAACGGTTGTACGGATACAGCAATAGTTGAGTTGGATTTACCACCTGTCGTGACTTTTTACTTGCCCAATGCTTTTATGCCGAATGGTGATGGTTTTAATGATGTGTACAAGGGAAAAGGGGTTCTGGACTTTATGGATGATTTCTCTATGCAGATATTTACCCGATGGGGAGAATTAGTATTCGAAACCAATGATCCCCGAAAGGGATGGAATGGAAAACGGTTTAATGAGGGGGAGGATATGCCTCAAGGAGTTTATGTATGTTTGGTGACCTACAATGAACCACGGGGGGGGACGATTGTACTCAGAGAATTTGCAACTTTAATAAGATGATATTCTTAGCTTTTGAGAAATTGAAAGTTTGAGTGGCAGGTGACGATAATTCTCAGTTTATACTTTTTTATCGTTTTTTTAAAAAATATTAAAGATACTTGCTTGTATAAAATAAATTTATCATACCTTTGCAGCCTAAAATTTTAAAAGCTATGGATGCTATAGATTACGTAAGAGAACAACTTGTAGAAAAACGCCAATGGCCTGATTTCAAACCAGGTGACAACATTGTGGTAAGTTATAGAATTGTAGAAGGCGACAAGCAGCGAATACAGGACTTTAGAGGAGATGTTTTACAGATTTCCGGTCACGGTGCAAATAAAACTTTTACAGTAAGAAAGATGTCAAGTGGAGTTGGCGTAGAGCGTATTTTTCCCTTAAACTCTGTTCATATTGATGGAATTAAAGTATTGAAAAGAGGTAAGGTTAGAAGAGCAAAGATTTTCTATCTCAGAGAATTGGTAGGTAAAAAAGCAAAAATTAAAGAAAGAACACGGCTTAGAGCCCAATAAGTTTGAAGTTATGTTTGACAGAATCAGACCCCGATAGTATTTTACTTTCGGGGTATTTTTTTGCAATAATGCGATCTATTTTGGGTCTCTGTTGTTGTATTAAACACATATGACACTCTTTATTTTCATATTATTTCTAAGTATTATTTTTTTACTTGAGCTCTATGTCTTCAGGATACTTTTTAGTTTCTGTTTTCCAACTAAGTACATTATTGGCAGTAGCTTAAGAGAAAAAATTGCCGGATATTTTGTCTCCGGGAAAAAGACGACATTCACAATTGTTTACTGGGCGCTGATTATCGCACTTCCTATTAATATGTTTTTACATTTTCAGGGGATTATTGAGCCCTATGAATTCAAACCGTGGATATACGTCAATGCTTTTTTCTTCATTTTTGTCATCACGAGAATCAGTATTGCCTTTTATTCCGGAATAGCAGATGTAATTGGTTGGATTGGTGGCAAATTTGCTAAAAGTTCAGATTTGAGCGATTACGATCCTGGCAGGAAATCCTTTATCCAAAAAATGGCCTTAGTTGTTGGGATACTTCCCTTCCCAACTCTAACCTATGGAATGATTAGAAATCCTTATCGTTACAGAGTAAGGGATAATATCATCGAGATAGTGGATTTAGATGATCGTCTCGAGGGGTTGAGAATAGTTCAAATTTCGGATATCCATGCCGGAAGTTGGGTTTTTAAGAGTCCTGTAGAAACAGCAATTAAGAAGATTAATGAGTTGAAGCCGGATTTGGTTTTTTTTACCGGTGATATGGTAAATTATAAGGCTTCAGAGATGGAGCCATTTGTCGAATTGTTTTCTCAAATTGAGAGTAAATATGGCGTTTATTCTATTTTGGGTAATCATGATTATGGTGAATATTACCGGTGGGATTCAGAGCAGGAGAAAAGAGAAAATTTTCAGCAGATGTTAGATGTTCACAATCGGATGGGTTGGAAACTTCTCAGGAATAAAAATGAAATAATTAGTGTCAAGGGAGCTGAACTTGCTGTAATTGGGGTAGAAAATTATTCTGCTTTACCCCAATTTCCAAATTACGGAGATTTACCATTGGCGTATAAAGGTGCAGAAAATGCCAATTTAAGAATATTGCTCACGCACGACCCGACGCATTGGGATGCTGAAGTAAGGAAATCATTTAATGATATTGAAATTACCCTTTCAGGTCATACTCACGGTTTTCAATTTGGCTTTGAAATTCCCGGTTTTGTTAGATGGAGTCCGAGCAGCTTAGTTTACAATCAATGGGCAGGGCTTTATCAAAAGGGAACCCAATATTTGTACGTTAATAGAGGGCTTGGTTTTTTAGGTTATCCCGGGCGAGTAGGTATTTTACCCGAAATCACCCTAATTGAGTTGAAAAAGAAAACAGATGACCTTGTTTGAAGATATTGTCATATTTTAAGGCCTATGGCTTTATTTTTGAAAGTATATTGACTATACTTATTAAATTTGACGCTTTAGTATAAAACTTGATTAAAGAAAATCAAATGTTAGGAAAACCATCCAGGGTAATTGCTTTCATTGGAATTGTACTGCTGATAGCATGCAGAAGTGAAGCCCCCAAGGGAGTTTATGTTAAAAAACCGGATATTCAAGGAGAGTGGGAGGTTGTAAATGCGTTTAGAAATAATGCACAAACCGGCACTTTAGATGGAGCTAAGTTTTTGTTTACCTCCTCTATTTTTTCTTCAAATGTACCCGGTTTTATTTTTGGAGAAAATAATATCGGGGAATATAGGGTTTCTTCGGATACTATTTATACGGGCATTATGAGGCCGTCGTTTTTTATTGTTAATGAAGTGGATGAAAATAGGCTGAACATTAGTACGTTGATCCAGGGACATAGTTTTGAATTTGAGTTGGAGCGAATAGAGCAAAATGAATAAAAAATATTATTTACTTGTAGTTTTAATGTCTTTTTTTCTTGCATTTAGTGCCGGGAGTCAAGAGGCTTATGTTGGGATTAACTCATTTGTTTCTTCGGAAACCGATCCATATACAGAATTGGTTTTGCATTTTGATGGTGAAAGCCTTGTAGGCAATCCTGTTGATTCTAATTATTTTAACTCTGCTGTTGAGGTTACATTATTGATTGCTGAACACGAAACCGCTGAATTGGTTTATGGCGACAGATTCCTGCTTACCGGTCCGATTAATAAGACATTTGAAGATTTTTACGAAATAAAACGTTTTGCATTACCGGAGGGTAATTATTTATTGGAATATCAATTTACAGATCACAATGATACCAGCAGGTCAGTAGTCGGTACCCGGAGTTTTAACATTGAATATAAGGTGAAAAATATTAATTTCTCATCTATCCTATTATTGTTATCAACCGAAGCAGATGATGAAACTGAATCCAGATTTAGCCGGGGAGGAATGAGGATGGAAATAGCACCTCATGCGTATTTCCCTTCATCAATTGATCGACTTAGAGTATATTTTGAGATTTATGGACTTACCAATTTTTTCGATCAAGGCGATGCTTATGCATTAGGATTTTCCGTTCAAAGACGTGGCCAAATAGAGCCGGAAATACAATCTTTTAGAAGGAGGGATGTTACTCCCACTGATGCAGTATTGTTAAATCTCGATATTTCAGAATTACTTTCAGGGGAATATTTTTTTAAAGTTGGGGTGTACAACAGAGAACAGGAGTTGCTCGCAGAACAGAGTAAAAGGTTTTTTCGGTATAATCCCGCTGCAGATTTTCTTTTAACGGAGGAAAAAGGTGAAGAGCCCATTACTTTTGAAAATAGCTTTGTTCAGGATTTGAATAGCGATCAACTTGTTTATGCTTTGAAAGCTATGGCTGCTGTTATTCCTCAACATCAGGTTCCCAGATTAAATAATATACTCAGACACAGCAAACCACTTGAAATGCGATCCTTTATATTTGAATTTTGGATGGATATTGATCGGGATACACCCGGTGAAACCTTTGAACAATATATGGAAGTCGCTCAAGCTATAGATGATATGTTTTATTCAGGATTTGGTCATGGGTTTGAGACAGACAGAGGTAGGATTTACCTAAGATATGGTCGTCCGGATGACATGGTAAATGTTCAGGCTGAAAACGATGCTCCTCCATATGAAATCTGGACGTACAATCGTCTGCCCGGAACAGGACAGACAGATGTAAAGTTTGTTTTTTATAATCCTACTCTTGCCGGAAATATGTATGAATTACTTCACTCCAATGCAAGGGGTGAAATCAATAACCCAAGATGGATGCTTGATTTATACAGAAATAATCCCAATATATATGACGGTCCCAATCATCATGAGGCCAGAGATATTCGTCAGGGTTTTAACAGGCGTGCAACTGATTTTTTCAGAGATAACTAATTTTGCTTTGATGCGGTATTTACTTTTTATTTTATTAACGGGTGGATTCCTGATTGTTGACTTACAATGGAACCAAGTTTATGCTCAGATAGATAGCACAGATATTGAGCGCCTGGAGGATTACAACTGGCGGATAATGCAACGAAAATTAAACAATATTTATATTCCTGCTGACATTCACGATGCGATGATTGAACTAGAGGAAATTAGTACCGAAAGTGCGATGAATAGGTTTCGTTCAGCTCCTGAAGAGGATATTGGTCGCAGATTGTTTTTTGGGTTAGGGAAATGGATTACCACCAATTGGCAATTTTATGAAGGCTCCCGTTTTTCTCATTATCTTAGAGGCATTGGATTAACACATCCTGACGATATGACAATATTTGTAATTGAATCATTTCATAGGCATTTAAATGATAAGGATCTTGAAATAGAGGAACGCGTTGAAAAACTAAAAGAGGCAAGGAGAGCTTGGGTAAGAGATTTATATCATGTGGATACGCTACAAATTGACACCATCAAACCGGATAATCATTGAGCATGACTAAAAAAGTATTTTTCCGAAAGGGTAAAATTGTAGTCAGAGCGCTTATCCTTGTTTTTATTGTAGCTGTAAGAGTTTTTAATTTTTGGGAGATCAATGAGTACCTTGACTTACATCCAATTTTTTCAGGGATTTATACAGTTATAATTTATTTATTAGCTATTGACTTTATAAAAAACCTGATTCTTTTTTTCTACAGAACAAGTAAGAAAATACCCACTCCTTTTCGCGATAATTTCATTCTTGGAATTCAGAATGTATTTGTTTTACTCTATACACTAGGTCTTTTACTTCTGGTTTTGGTGGTTGCCAATATTCAAATTGCTAATTTTGTTTTTTCGGTCAGTATTGTTGCGGCTGCTTTGGCAATAATAAGCAAAGAATACTTGAATGATATTATAGGCAGTATGTTAATGACTTTTAGTAATGAAATTGAGATTGGTGATAAAGTCAAAATAGGCGAAAATAAAGGCATCATTCAGAATATGTCTTTAACCAAAACATCGATTTTGACAGATGATGATGATTTAATTTACTTTCCAAATAACAAATTGTACAATACTGAAATTCTGAATTACACCAAGCGAGCAATTAAGAAAACGAGTATTAGCTTTGAAATTCCTGTAGGTAAAGTTTCTGATTTTGAAGAACTTGAAAATATGCTCGCTAGCTCGCTGAAAGAATATGCTGAAAAGATTCAAAAGAATTCGTTCTACCTCAGAATTGTTGAAATAAAAAAGGATTACATTTCATTCAAATTTCAGTATATTTTAAATACCCCTGACTACGAATTAGAGCGCGAAATTAGAAGAAAAATTATCCGACAAATTTTCCATTTGGTCAATAATTAAAGCATGAGTCCGCTCCGAAAACCCCTTTCTATTACAAATTGCTGCAATCCCCAACTCGTTGGGGATGAATTTTTCGCTAATTTTCATGACGAAAAGGGTTTTCGGAGTGGACTCAAACATTAACCGCGAAAACAGGTAATAATTCATTTGTTAGAAATACTTTTTTCTTGCTGATAATAAAAAAAGTGTCATCAGGGGTGTCCATAATTAAAACTTATGCTTAACTTTGCGCCCCGAAAAGCTCACTTGTCATTTATTGACTGATGTGAGTATTGTTAAATTTTTTAAAACAAAAGAAAAATGGCAGTAAAACTCAGACTGCAAAGGAAAGGAAGAAGAAAGAACCCGTTTTACCACATAGTGGTGGCTGATGCACGGGCGCCAAGAGATGGTCGTTACATTGAAAGAATTGGTTCTTATAATCCAATGACCTCTCCTGCAACGATTGAAATGGACAGAGATAAAGCTCTGGAATGGCTTCACAAAGGAGCTAAGCCGACAAATACCGTTAAGGCTATGCTTAAAATGCAGGGTGTTTTATACAAAAAGCATTTGATGAAAGGCGTGGCAAAAGGAGCAATGAGCCAAGAAGAGGCTGATGCAAAATACCTGGAATTTATTTCCAACAAAGAAGAAAGAATCAGAAGGCGTTTTGAGGCTGAGAGAAAGGCGCAATTGGAACACAATCTCAAAATTGCCGGTTTAGATAGTGATACACTATCAGCTGTTGCGGCAGCTTCTAAAGCTGCAACCGCTGAAGAAGAAGAGTAATGAAAAGTCGAATAGAATTGGCCGGTGGCTTTAGCTATTCGATGGAAATTTCGTAGAAAAAGGAGACCTGGTGAATTGATTTTCACCGGGTCTTTCATAATTATTTACCATCATTTTTTAGATTTTATTTTATGGAAAAGTTATCTGATGAATTTGCAATGATTATTGATGAACTTGCGGGAGAAGTTCAGGATTCTGAGTATCTAGAGGGTTACCTTAATGCTGAAGATGATCAGGATGAACTGGATTTTTACGTTCAATTACAACAAATATTTGAACCACAGATCCATGAATTGTATCAACATATTGCGGATAATCATCCCTTACTAATAATTGATCTCGAAACTAAACTCCTTGATGATAAATTTGAAGGGCTATACTTACCCAGGATTTTAGCATATGCTGTATTGAGAGGGGTAGTGACAGATAATTATAAATATACCCGTCCACAGGATCATCTGCGAACAGTTATTTTAACTCTTGCAAAATCATCTAATTTTGAGATGTTGACTCGCCGTATTGGACAAAGCTTACAATTGGGCTTTGCGCTTTCCAGTGACATATGGGTCACTAATCTTATTAATGAAATAGGTAACAAGCGCGTCAAAAGTTATCTCAGCTCACAAAGGCTAATGAAATATAGAGATGCCTCAGAAAGAACTGTTGGACTAAATAGCATGAGGAGGCAATTTGCAGGTGAGAATTTCTACACCAGTCAGTTTCCTGAGAAAGGTGTTGAGCTAAGGACGCTTTATCCAGATTTAAAAGAATTCATCTTGCAAAGGGTGATTCTTAAATTAGATAATCAAAACCTGGCACCTACTCTGAATAAATTTATTTCCAATAAAGAATTCTGGAAATACCATGAATTTGTCTATGTATTTGGTCTTATCATTAACTATTTTGATTTGGATGAAGATACTACAAAAGCTATGGCCAAAACACTGAATGGCTGCAGAAAAGATGTAGATGGGTTTGTTGACAATTACTTTGAATTTCTGAGGGAATTGTTATCCAGTTCACGATTAAATATAAAAACGGATTGCGATAAAAGAGTCTCGACTTTAATTGATCGATCTAAAATAAATGATCAATTCAACGCTTATTATGACCTGATGGATACGATCAGATCTGAAGGTTATGATTCTGAGGTGACTTTGGCAGAAGTACAAAAGTTTTACTTTATGAACGAAGGTCTTTCTACCATCAATGAATGCGTTAGATTGACTCTTTTGGCTTATTTTAGTAAAATAATTAATGAGTTAAGTGCTGAAGAGTATCCGAGATATATGGAGCTCAGTAAGGTTATCTCACAGTATATCAACGTATTCAATAATCAGGAATTCAACCTATTAATAGGTACTATTTGCCTAAAGTATGTAAAGAAGTTGATTAAACATTACACCGACAAGCGATCAAGAGATTATCAGGATATAAAGCGTTTTTCTACAGCCCTTTTCCTGGATTGGAAAATAATGAACCAGAAAGAAATCGTGGAGTTGTTCAAAACGAAAAGGAAACCCAGAGTTAAGAAGGATGCTTAATGTTAGTGATTTAATAATTGCTTGTGCATGAGTTGTTTAGTTTGGAAGTGAAATAATGGAAAGGTGGAGAGGTGGAGTAGTGGAAAAGGTTGTTAATGATAGAGTCCTAAGTTTGCAGATGCATATAATGCATTTCAGGCTTCTTCTAAAAAATTTGGATGTTTAAGGCTATAAACCAAAATCTTGACAACCAAACACTTTTAGACCACCAATCGAGTTAGTGATAAATTTCTCAGCTAAAGACCATAACCACAATCGCGTGTAGTTATATCGCTCATTAGCTGTATTTCCCCATATTGAGGAACCTTTAATTCTCCTCAGTGTATTTGTAACCAATACCTCTTATCGAAACGAAATATTTTGGTTTTGAAGGTTTAGGTTCAAAATACTTTCTGAAAGATAAAACAAAGTTATCAATTGTTCTTGTTGATGGATATACATCATATCCCCAGACTGCTTGTAGGATCTGGTTTCTCGAAACAACCTCGTTTTTTCTGTCAATTAACAGTTTTAATAATAACGCTTCTTTTTGGGTTAGCGTAATTTTTCCTTTATTGGTGTCGGCCTCATATGTTTTGAAGTTGATTTCATAGTTACCAATGGTATAATTATTGAAAGAGGATCCATTTGTTGACTTTCCTCTTCTTTTAAGTAGATTATTAATTCGAATAATTAATTCTTCAAGATCAAAGGGCTTAGTGATGTAATCGTCACCTCCTTTTTTCAATCCTTCCACACGCTCAGCAGCGGCATCTTTAGCAGTAAGGAATATAATAGGTACCTCTGTATTCCTGAGCCTGATCTGTTCGCAAACAGTCAAGCCATCCATGTCCGGTAACATAATATCCAGAATGATTAAATCGAAATGCTGCTCGTTAAAAATT
>SLKL01000002.1 GCA_007134625.1 Saprospiraceae bacterium | reverse complement strand
CTAATCAGAACATCGAATCTATCAGTTCATGTGAATTGAAAAAAGCTGCTTGCTGTAATCTGTCCGAAAGTTTTGATACCAACGCTTCAATAAATGTCGGTTCTTCCAATTCACTGATAGGCATGAAAGAAATGGAAATGCTTGGTCTCAGAGGGCTTTACACACAGTTACAAATTGAAAACAGACCGACTTTTCAGGATTTGTCTTATCCATGGTCACTGGAATTTATTCCCGGACCTTGGATAGAGGGCATTCAGATAGCTAAAGGCGCAAGTACAGTGCTAAGTGGGACTGAAGGACTTACCGGCAAAATCAATACAGAACTAATCAAACCCAATAATGCACCCAGCGTTTTTATCAATCTCTTTGCAGCAACGGAAGGCAGGATGGAAGCCAATGTGCACCTCAATACCCGCATTAATGAAAACTGGAGTACAGGTATATTGATGCACTCCAACAGAATGCAGAACGAAATAGATCACCATGGAAATGGTTTTCTGGATCTGCCACTCAAGGAAAACTACACTTTCCTGTACAGGCTTCTTTATGAGAACGACAACTGGTATGGAGAAGGTAATTTATTGTTTTTAAATACAGATATTCAAGGAGGTCAATTACGCTCAGCATCAGAAACTCCCTATCTTATAGAATCCAATATCAGAAGATGGGAAGCCTTTGGTAAATTGGGCTATTTTGGTTTTGAAGATCCATCACAGTCTATGGCATTGATCTGGCATTACACTCATCACGACAACCTGAATAATTTCGGCAATAGAAACCACCACGGAATACAGAATTCTGCCTATGTTAATCTGCTTTTTAAGACCGATGTGTTTAATTCTGCCCACAACTTTTTTTCAGGCATGAGTTTTCAATACGACGATATTGATGAGATTATGGATGGGACTGATTATTCCCGTGTGAATCGTCAGGCAGGAATATTTACTGAGTACAGCTTTAATCCGGCTGCTTCTCTCGATGGAAATTACTCCGGATTTCTAAATGATTTTGGTTTGATGGTTGGCCTTAGACTCGATCACCACAATCATCACGATTGGCTTTTTACTCCCACCATGAGCGCGAAGTACAATATCACGGATTTTACAGTATTGAGAGTAAATGCAGGAAGGTCTTTCAGGACACCTCATGTCATCACTGACAACCTATCTGTTCTCACCAGTAACAGAGCATTTATTGTAGAAGAAGAGCCTGCCATAGAAGAGGGTTGGAATTTTGGTTTCAATCTTGCTACTGAGTTTATGTTGGGCATGAAACAGGCATCTTTTTTCTTTGATGCTTATCATACTTTTTTCAACAATCAGATGGTGGTGGACAGAGATATCAACGTCAATGAAATCAGGGTATATAATCTAGACGGAAAATCCTATGCCAACAGTCTGCTTGCTGCGGCGCAGGTAGCCTGGACGGACAATTTCAGTTCAAAAGCGGGAGTAAAGTTCAATGATGTGCACATTACTCAAGGGGGAAAACTCGACCGTGCGCCCATGATAGCCAGATGGAATATTCTGAAAGCGATCGATTGGGAAAGTACCAATCAAAAATGGATGTTTAATGCCACCTGGAACTGGACCAAACCTGGCAGATTTCCCGATTTAACCGGAGTGCCGGAGAGTCTGCTGAATGATTTTACTTCGGAATTGAGGTCTTTCGGCATCATTAATGCTCAGTTGACCAAGCGATTCAGTTGGATAGAATTTTATGCGGGTGTGGAAAACATTACCAATGTCTTTATGCACAATCCGATTTTGTCATCAGCTGATCCTTACGGGCCTTATTTCGATGCATCTTTAGCTTATATGCCTACGCATGGCAGGAAAGGGTATATTGGACTTAGGTTTGAGATAAAATAAACCAAAAATGGGGGTGAATTCACCCCCATTTTTTCACCATCGAACCTGCTCCCATTTCCAGGCAGTTTCCATAATATTTTCGATTGTTCTTTTGGGCTTCCAATTTAGGATTTTTGCAGCTTTAGTATAATCTGCAAAGATAGCTGCTACGTCCCCCGGACGTTTGTCGCCTATGCTGTAATTTACCTTTTTACCGGTAACTTCCTCAAATGCGGTAATTGCCTCAAGAACGGAAACTCCTTCGCCTATCCCGAGATTAAAGGATTCAATATCTGTTTTACTTTTCTGCCGTAGGGATAACTCCAAAGCTGAAATATGAGCCTCCGCCAAATCCATTACATGCACGTAATCCCGAATGCAACTTCCATCGCGAGTTTGATAGTCGTCACCATAGACCGTCAACTTTTCTCTTTTTCCGGCTACCACCTCGCAAATAATGGGCACCAGATTAGTCGATGGCCGACGCGATGCCTCTCCAATCAAAGCACTTTCATGGGCTCCTGCGGGATTGAAATACCTGAGGAAGGTAGGCTTAAACCACTTGTATCTTTTATTGATGTCTGCCAATTGGGCTTCGGCAGTAATTTTGGTCAATCCATAGGGTGAAAGAGCCCTCCCGATAGGTGTATTTTCTGTAACAGGAATTACTTCGGCATCACCGTAAACCGTACAGGAAGATGAAAAAATAAAATGCTGAATTCCATTTCGCACAGCAGCTTCCGCTATATTGATGACTGAGGGTATGTTGTTTTGATAATACATAAAAGGCTTTGCCATGGACTCCCCTACACTTTTGTAAGCTGCAAAGTGAATGACAGCATCAAAGGGTGCTGCTTCGGTTATTGACTTCATGGTTTGCAATCTATCACATAGATTGACTTCAAGATTTGTTATAGTCCTACCTGTCAGTTTTTCCAATCCCTTAAGTGCTGCTTTGTGTGAATTGGAAAAATTATCGAGACTAACTACATCGTAACCTTTTTCAATCAATAATGCGATAGTATGACTTCCGATAAAGCCACAACCACCGGTTACTAATACTTTTTTTTGCATGATGATGTCTTAAAAGAGGAATCAAAAGTAATCCCAATTTTTGAAAATGGAAAAAATTCCGGACAGATTAGGAAGAGAAAAAGGATTTATTCCAGGTCAATAGACCTATCTTTAATTTTATTGAATCCGCCCTCCACTTCAAGAATATGATGATGTCCCTTAGCTTTTAATATGGAAGCCGCAATCATACTTCTGTAACCACTGCGACAATAAATCACTCCTACCTTTCCATCACGGTTTTTACAACTCCAGTCATTGATATCTGACAAGGGGAGATTAATGGCACCTTTAACATGGGACAACTCAAATTCAGATGGCCTCCTAACATCCCAAATTTGTATCTGATCAGAATGATTAGCTACAATCTGTTCGAACCTTTCAGGAGTTATTCTATCAATTGTCGATAATGGAAAGCCTGCTTTTTTCCAGCTATCTATCCCACCTTCCAGATAGCCCTCTACCCTGTCGTATCCTATTCTCGCCATACGAAGAATGGCTTCTTGCTCTCTACCCGGTTCGCAAATCAGGAGAATAGAGCGATTAATACTTGTCACCAAAGCGCCTACCCAGGGCGCGAATTGTCCATCAAGACCTATGTTGACCGACCCAACAATAAAGCCTTCACAAAAATCAGCAGGACTTCTGGTGTCAATAATTAAACTGCAGCTGTTTCGTGCCAATTCACTAAATCTATTTACTGAAAGTGGATTGTCATTTTTTTTCAGGACTCTGTCCAATTGGTTACAACCCTCTCTGTTTAGTCTCACATTTTCAGGGAAGTAGGCAGGTGGCTCCTCAAGCCCTTCTGTTACCAATTTGATAAACTCTTCTTTAGACTTGGCTTGAAGGGCATAATTCACTTTCTTTTGATTACCCAAAGTATCCACCGTTTCATCCATCATGTTTTTTCCGCAGGCACTCCCCGCTCCATGTCCGGGATAAATCAAAATATCGTCAGGAAGGGGGAGAATTTTCTTTTGTAAGGAGTCGTACAACATTCCCGCGAGGTCCTCTTTGGTCAAACCACCCGATTCTTGTGCAAGATCAGGCCTGCCAACATCACCGAGAAAAAGGGTATCACCTGTAAAAATGGCTCGCTCCATCCCTGATGCGTCTTTTAAAAGCCAGGTAGTGGACTCAGGGGTATGCCCCGGAGTGTGTAGCGCAACAATAGTAATTTCTCCCACCTGAAACTCCTCACCATCGTGGGCAATATATACATCATATGCCGGATCCGCGCCCGGTCCATATACAATGGGAGCGTTTACTTTGCCGGCAAGATCAAGATGACCGGACACAAAATCAGCGTGGAAATGAGTTTCAAAAACATACTTTATTTTAACCCCATCCCTTTTTGCTCTTTCAAGATAGGGAGTAGTCTCTCTAAGTGGATCAATAATTACCGCCTCATCTCCTGACCTGATGTAGTAGGAGCCTTGAGATAGACAAGCAGTATAGATTTGTTCTACTTCAAATGTGGCTTCTTTTAGCACTTCGTTCATAATTCATACAATTGATTGCGTTCTGTAAAGATAAGGTTTTTTATGAAAATTAGTCGATTTCCGGGCGTTTCAAATCGTAATTTAAACTATATCGCTAACTTTACATTTCCTATTTCTGGAACTATTAGATCATGTAAAAAATTCAAATTCTCCGATGGTAAAATTTTCTTTTCTAACACTTATTTTAATAATGGCGATAAAGGCAAACGGATTTTCTCAGGATGAAAAGCTTTACTACGTAATGGACCCCCTTTGTGGATGGTGTTTTGCCTTCAGTCCTGAAATGGAGGAAATAGCTGAGACTTTTAAGGATGAGCTGGAAATTGTAGTAATATCCGGCGGCATGGTCAGGGGCGAAAGAATAGGCCCTATAGGCGAAACTGCTCCTTACATCAAAGAAGCCTACAAAAGTGTTGAACGCGGTTCCTCAGTAAAATTCGGTCAGGCTTTTCTGGATCATTTATTCAATGATGGATCTAATGTATTTTCCTCCATAGAACCTTCAATTGCACTTGCAGTGATAAAAGAGTTAAAACCTGAAAAAGCGGTAAAGTTTGCATCCTATTTGCATCAGGCTGTATATGTAGATGGATTACCTCCGGTAGAGTTCGAGTCCTATGCCGGCTATGCCGAAAAAGTGGGGATCGACCGCGATACTTTTCTGGAATATTGCCAAAAGCCCGAAATGAAAGAAAAAGCAGAAATAGACTTTAACCTCTCTTCAGGTCTTGGTGTATCCGGATTCCCTACCCTCGTTTACTTCGATGGCAAAGATTTAGAAGTAATCAGCCGAGGCTACGCCCCATCAAGGGAAATTATCAGGCAGATAGATCGGGTGAGGAGGTAAGCTTTGTTGGCTGTGGGGTTGAAAAGTTCTAGGGTTGAGATGTTGAAAGGTTGAGAGGTTTAGGAGTGATCTTGTTAAAAGGTTTTCTGAATTTGGCGGGAAAAATTAAGTTTGGGATGGAAGTTAAAGCCAAAGTAACCCTCAAGAAGGGAATTGGACGATTTTTTTTGAATATGAATGGGAATTATTAAGAATAAGGTAATGTTCCAATTCTAAGCGTTTTGGATCCAACACCCGGAAATTGAAAATCAACTTGTTGGTCGGTATAAAGTAATGAAAAAAGGTCGCTACTATCATTCTAATGATATTTTAAATGACTTTGCTAATAGTAGATCAATTGGATCCAGTCGATATGTTTTTAAATTAAAGGGAAATAAATACCGGTTGGTTGTGAAAATAAACTTTGACTTACAAACAGTTTGGATTAGATTTGTAGGAACACATGACAAATATGACCAAATTAATGCACTGACTATATAAATCTATAACCATGAATTGGAAGATTTTAAAAACAGAAGAAGATTATCAAAAGGCATTATCTCGTCTTGAAGAACTATTTGATTGTAAAAAGGGTGAGGTGGGATTTGATGAAGCTGAACTCCTTGTAGTATTGATTGAAAAATACGAGAATGAAACCGAGCCTGCATTCAGAGATTTAGACCCAATTGATCTAATAAAATCAACTATGGAGTCCAATGAATTGAAAAATAAAGACTTGATAGGTATATTAGGAAGCAAGAGCAAGGTTTCTGAAGTATTGAATCGAAAGCGCCGACTAAGTTTAAACATGATTCGAAAGGTCAGTAAAACACTAAAGATTCCAGCTGAATTATTGATTGAAAAATATGAATTATCGCAATAGAATTCTACCTCAACCCTTCCCCTTAGACTCCCCAATAGCCTTTAACAGCTCCTCGAGTATCTTTTTATCATTGTGAACCAGCACGCTTTTTTCTTTTCCATTTATTGTAAGGATAAGACTGTATTTTTTCCGAATGCTAATTCCCCATATTACCGCAGCTCCCATAATAATGACTCCTGTAATCAGGTGCCCGATCGTAAAAAGTAATCCCATAATAAAAAGGAAGATTGGTCCTCTGTAGGAAGTATGGTTAGCATATATGGATGCACGTTCTATCTCTGCAATGGGATATTCATTGGAGAAAATAGTTAGATGGTCTTTATTGATGGAAATTCCTTTCTCTTTCATTTTTTTAATAAAAGCCATCACAAATTTATGCGCTTTTTTTATCCATTTTGATGATATGACAATTTTTCTTAAATTTGAGAGATTAGAAACGAAAATTATATCAACTATACGTTGATAACATACTTTTGAAATTCAAAAACTCCTAAATGCGTTTTTTTACTTTTTTAATATTGTTCAGTTTTTCTGCCAGCCTATTTTTAAGCGCGCAGACGCCTATCATCAATGAAGTCATGGCTTCGAACTCCAATGTCATCGCTGATGAAGATGGAAGTTATGAAGATTGGATAGAGCTTTATAATCCCGGTCCGGACAGCATTCAACTGGGAGGATACGGCATCTCCGATGATTATGACAGACCTTTTCGTTGGGTGTTCCCGTCTTATAAAATGGCACCTGAGGAATATCTATTAGTCTGGGCATCAGGCAAAGATCGATATCAGGCACCGGGCGAAATGGTTAATGGTTTTATGCGAAAATTTTATACAGGAATCCCGGGTACAAGTGTTGACGACTTAATTAATCACCCCTCCTTTCCGGATTACCCTACTTCTGTGAATATAATTGATGATAACTTCCAGTCACCGGTTGACATCGGCGATAATTACGGACAACATATTTATGCCTGGATTACTCCACCTGAGACCGGAGAATATACATTCTGGGTAGCAGGAGATGACAATTGCAGGCTTTTTCTAAGTTCCGATGAGGAAGAAGAAAACGCCGAACTTATTGCTGAGGTGCCAGGCTGGACAAATGTGGGAGAATGGGAAAAATATCCGGAACAGCGCTCTGAACCAATTTTTCTCGAAGAGGGAAAAACTTATTACCTATCTGCTTTAATGAAAGAAGCATTCGGAGGTGATTTTGTGGCCGTCAGATGGCGCTTACCCGATGGGACCATGGAAGAACCTTTGTCTGCAGAACATGCAAAAGTTCCTTCCCTATCTTCTTTTCATACCAATTTCAGGATAAGTTCTTCGGGAGAAGAGATTATCCTTACTGCCCCTGATGGTGAAAGGGTGGATGAAATGTTGCCCGTCCCCATCCCCACTAATATTTCCTACGGTCGTCCCGGAGACTTGCCTTCAGAATGGGTTTATTTTGATCAGCCTACACCGGGAGCGGCCAATCCACAATCAGGATTTCAGGAATTCATCGACCCACCACTTATATATCCTTCATCCGGGGTTTATCCTGAGGCCATCACCATTGAAATTAGCGGTGAAGAAGGGGTTCCAATTTTTTACACCACAGACGGTTCTGAGCCTCATGCTAACAATGGCTTTTTATACACCGGACCATTTGAGTTGAACGAACCCGCTATAGTCAGAGCAATATCCGTTAGTCCTGAAAAGCGGAGTTCCATGCCCGCCGGAGCTTCTTATATTTTCAGCACCCAGGAGACTTCCTCTTTTAGCTCTAATTTGCCGGTTATGGTCATCAAGCAGTATGACATACCCGTTAGTCCGGGAGATAGGACAACTTCTTATATAAGTCTTTATGAACCGGATGCCAGTGGTTACACCAGTTTTGACAATGAACCTGATTTTACAGGGAGGGTGAAAATAAATATCAGAGGGAGTAGTTCACAGTCTTTTCCCAAAAAAGGATTTGGCTTTCATACTTTAAATGAAGACAACAGCAACCGAAAAGTTGAACTTTTGGGCATGCCTGAAGAACACAACTGGATTCTTCACGGACCGTACTCAGATAAAAGTCTGATGCGAAATGCTGTTTCTTATTCCCTTGGCAGTGATCTTGGTCACTACTCTCCCCGGACAAAATTTATAGAGCTATTTATGCACGATGGAACCGGGCCTTTGACAGAAGGAAGGTATCATGGAGTTTATCTATTAGTAGAAAGAATAAAAATAGCACCCGGAAGGGTAGAAATTGAAGATTTGAGCCCCTCGGATAACGACTTGCCTGATGTCAGTGGCGGGTATATTTTTAAAATCGATCGACTCAATCCCGGGGAGGAGGGTTTTCGTACAGATAGAGGCACCAGATTTGTTTATGTAAGACCAAATGAAGCGACAATAAGTGGTCCCCAATCTGACTATCTTCTGCAGTATTTAAATGACTTTGAAACAGCACTATTTGGACCAAATTTTACAGACCCTGAAATTGGATATGAAGCCTATATTGACGTTGAATCTTTTATCGATATGCATCTGATCACGGAGTTGTGCAAAGAAATTGACGGCTACCGACTCAGCACTTTTTTTACAAAAGACAGAAATGGAAAGATAAAAAGTGGTCCGCTCTGGGATTTCAATCTGGCTCTGGGGAATGCCAATTATCTAGAAGGGTGGGACCCTGTTGGTTGGTACTATGAGGCCATTACCACTAACCAATATATGTATGGCTGGTACAATCGACTTTTTGAGGACCCGGAGTTTGAAAGAAGATATCGAGAGCGCTACCGCAGCCTTAGACAGGGTCCATTTTCTTATCAGGCTTTACATCAAAAAGTGATGGATTATTACCACTTACTGGAAGAGCCGGCCGAACGGAATTTTCAAAGGTGGAATATCCTGGGACAATACATCTGGCCAAACTGGTTTATTGCCAACACCTATTGGGAAGAAATAGAGTGGATGCTCAATTGGAT
>SLKL01000461.1 GCA_007134625.1 Saprospiraceae bacterium | reverse complement strand
TTGGTAATTGGTCTCATCATCGCTTTCGGCTATATTGTTGGCGATGGTATCAGAAAAAATGTATCCGTCCTGCATAACTACACCACATTGTTTTCTCCAGGATTTTTGATAAAGCGCATCAAGCCCCACCTGACCAATGCTTATTTTTCCACTAACAGGCGGATAAAAGCCGAGTAACAATTTTATAAGTGTGGTCTTGCCACTTCCACTTGTGCCTACGATGGCGGTGGTTTTTCCTCTCGGTATCCGAATATTTACTTTTTTCAATACCTCATCACCTACGGGTGTGTATCTAAAAGAAACATCATCAATAATGATGTCACCATCAGGCACATCCGCTATTTTGGTAACTTTACTGTCCTCTTCCTCAGGATTTCCATGGATTTCTCCCAGCCTTTCCAGACTTATGGATGCATCCTGAGCTGCACGAATAAAACCCACCAACTGATTGAGGGGAGCATTCAACTGACCGATGATATATTGTATGGCTAACATCATACCCAAGGTCATGTGCCCATCCAATACCGCTTTAGCAGCGATAAAAGTAATGATGATGTCTTTTAATTGTGTTATAGACAAAGCACCGGCATCCTGATATTGGCTTATGGCGAGCCCGCGCATCTGAGTCCGGAACAATTTGGCTTGGATAATCGCCCATTTCCACCGCCTTTTCAATTGACTGCCTTGTAATTTTATCTCCGGCATCCCTTGAATTATTTCAATAAGCGAGTCCTGTGTATCTGACAGTTCCTGAAAGGCTTTGTAATCGACTTCTTTACGCTTTTTTAGAAAAATATAAATCCAGCCTATGTACAGAAAAGCTGCAATCAAAAAAATGGCAACAATGGTAGTGGAGTATATAGCCAAAACAAAGCCAAAGACAATAAGAGTGGCTATCGAGAGAATAAAACTCAATATGGATTGGGTCAAAAAACTCTCAACTCTCTTATGGTCACCAATACGCTGTAGCAAATCTCCAATATTTTTGGAATCAAAGAACCCGAGTGGAAGTTTCATCAGTTTTATGAGAAAATCGGCAATGAGGTGTACATTGATGCGCACGGATATATGGAGTATTATCCAACTTTGAATAAAGCGGACTGATATTTGCCCGACAAAAAGCATCAATTGTCCCGCCAATACTATGTAGATAAACCCAAGATTTTGGGTGTCAATCCCTATATCAACCAGACTTTGAGTAAGGAAGGGAAATATCAACTGAAATACCATTCCCAGCATCAACCCTATTACCACCTGCCATAGCAGCCTTGTATGCGGTCGCAGATAATCAAAAATAAACCAAAACCCCCTTTTGGAAAAATCATCCAGATCGTCCCTGTAAAAATCCGGGCTGGTCTCTAACAAGAGTGCTACTCCGTTGTCGCCATCACTCTTATACGATTTATTGAATTCTGCATGAGTTAGCTTGATTTTTCCGGCTCCTGGGTCTGCTATCCACACATTCTTTCTGGATATTTTGTAAACCACCACAAAGTGATTCTGATTCCAATGGACTATACATGGTAGTGGAGCATCGGACAGGGTCGGGACTGCCATTTTGTCATGGGGGGGGGGGTAGAAAGCGGTACTTTAACTGCCAATGAGCGGAAGCCAATTGCCTCAGCTGCTTCGCTAATCCCCTTTAGGCTTACACCTGCCCGATCGATATAGCATTTTTCTCTAAGGAATGGCAAGGAGTAGGACTTGCCATGATACTTGGCAATCATCCTGAGAGCGGTGGGCCCGCAGTCCATAGAATCCAGTTGTTTGTAAAACGGGAATTTCACATTTAGGGCTTTGTGTTCTTACATTATAATGACGCAAGGTAATGGGAATTTTTAATTTTACTAAAATTTTAAGGAAGATTTTATATTAAGAATTACGGTCAAGTTTAGATACCAAAATAGACTAAATTTGTGTTTACATGATTAGAAGCACACAACTTTATTGAGGGATTTCAAACTATTTTAGGTTTTGTTGTAAAGAATTTGGAAGTAGGTCTGTCTCGTACACACACGGATTTTAGTTGAGGTGATTGAAAAGAAAGATGGAAGAAGCAGGTAGATATTTTCTTTTGTCAATAAATAAATATTTATAAGAACCATTTAACCATTAACAAATTCTCCATTATCAATTATCCATTAAAAATCCTATCTTTGTAAAAAAGTGAGCTTATGAAACGCAAATATATCACCGACATCAATGAGTTAGATTTCAGTAAGCAATATACCTATGCAGATTATCTGAATTGGAGGTTTAACGAACGCTTAGAACTCATCAAAGGATGGTTGTATAAAATGAGTCCTGCACCTAAACGAACCCATCAAAAAATTGAAGGTAATTTGCATGCCAAGATGTGGAATTATTTCGAAAATAGCCAATGCGAGGTCTATCAATCCCCTTTTGACGTTCGCCTCAAAAGAAACAAAGCTAAAGATGACCAAATTGACACCGTTGTACAACCCGATATTTGTGTGATTTGCGACAAAAGCAAACTCGATGATGCAGGATGCTTGGGTGCACCCGATTTGATAGTTGAGGTTTTGTCAGAAAGCACTGCCAAGAAAGATTATAATGAAAAGTTCAACCTCTACGAAGAAAACGGCGTAAAAGAATACTGGATAGCCGACCCCGCTAACAAAAGCATTGAAATTTTTAGCCTTATTAACGATAAATACGAATCTTTGGGGATATATAGCGAAAGAGAAGGCATCACCGAAGTAGAAGGCAACCTCTTTCCTGATCTGAAAATCCCCTTAAAAACCATTTTTAGTGAGGAGTAGAAGAGAGTTACAAAGTTAGAAAGTTCATAAAGTTATTAGGTTTAAAAGTGGAAAAGTTGAACACCGAACCTCGTTACATGCTGTCCCGAGGCAGGCATCGATTAATTTGCTCGCCTCGTCCTTAGACGTGGCGACTTCAGAAGTGTTTTTGTTTTAGATCTATTTCCAAAATTCAGATCCACAGGTAGTTTTTCAAAATCTCAAAACCTATAAAAAATTATCATATCAGTCCTTCAGGCTTTGTTGCAATTGGCCTTTATTTTTTTCTACAATTATGCCATTCCTATTGGGGTTTTATCCGATTAAAAATTTATCATTAACAATGCAATCAATTTTTCTCGTCAGTCCATTTCATTTCCTTACGAGACAGGCCCACTCCCCACAATTTTCAATTCTACATTATCAATTATGAATACTTTCCAACTTTCCAACCTCAATTCCTCAGACTTTCCCTTACTGTAAAAATCATTTTATGAGGCGATAATGGTCATCCAAGCGTGAATTCATTATATTTGTAAAAAAATCATGTCCCGTTCTCCAATATTCTATTTTTTCGCTTTACTTCTTTTCATTAGCAGCGGCATTATTTTTCAGTCGTGCCAAACAGATACTACTGATATTTTTCCTGAACGTATTCATGTGCGCATACCTGCTGATCCTGAACGACTTAATCCCATGCTTTCCCGCAGTGGATATGCCACTCAGATTGAGGAGTTGATTTTTAGTGGTTTGCTTTACCAAAACCCCTACAGCCTGGAGATTGAACCTATGCTTGCGGAAAGTTTGCCGGAAATCGAAACGGGTATTGAGATGGATGGAAAAGAATTGACTGCATATACCTATGTCATCCGGGAAGATGTGACATGGGAGGATGGTAGCAGCGTAACAGCGCAGGATTATCTTTTTACCAAAAAGCTGGCACTCAATCCATATGTGCCCGCTGCGAGCTGGAAAAACTTCCTTAGCTTTTTACACAAAATTGAGTTGCACCCGGATAATGATCGTAAACTGACAGCTTATGTGGACAGTGATTTTATCCTCTCTATGGAAATCAGTGGAACTTTCTCCATCTATCCGGAATATCACTACGATCCGAACGGCATCATGCGGGACTTTGATTATGAAGCTTTAAAAAATTATGAGGAGGGTGATTTTACCGAGGAGCAGGAAGAAGCCCTTAAGCTGCTTGCTGATGCTTTTGGTTCTGCGAGATTAAATGTGGAGCAGATTAGCGGGTCGGGACCTTATCAACTCATAATGTATGAAACCGGTCAGACGATCAGTCTTTCCAAAAAAGAAAATTGGTGGGGGGAGGATGTACTGCAGCCAGGGCCTGAAAGCATACATTTTTTCATTATACCGGATGAGGCTACAGCACTCTCTGCTCTTAAAGAGGGTAGTATTCACCTTATGTCGGAAGTTTCACCCACCTATTTCAGAGATTTAAAAGAGGATGCGAGTACTTCAGCGCAATTTAACTTCCATACTCCGCCATTACTGGAATTGTATTATCTGGCGATGAATAACGATCACCCGTTTTTTTCGGATAAAAATAGCCGAAGAGCAATAGCTAAGCTCCTGGATACTGAATTTTTGATTAAAGAGTTGATGGAGGGCTATGCTGAACCATTGAGTACCATTTTGCATCCCTCAAATCCATACTACCACTCCGGTTTAGAGCCAATAAAAATGAATTTGAGAGCAGCTGACAGTCTGCTTACTCTTGCCGGATGGACGGATAGTGATGGGGACGGTATAAGAGATAAAGAAATCGATGGCGAAAAAATGGATTTGCATATCACTATTGATATTTCAGGTGGTGAAATCGGCAGGCAAACTGCTTTGGTCTTTCAGGAAGCTGCTGAGAAAACCGGAATTAAAGTGGATATCAATCAACGGGAATTCAGACTAATCAGGCAAGACCTATCCAACAGAAACTTCCACATTACCCCTTTGGTGCTCAGACAAAACACCTACAAAACTGATCTATTTCAAAACTGGCACAGCGATGCAGCACGACCCGGTGGAAATAATGTATCGGGCTTTTCTCATCCCGAAGTGGATGAACTTATTATGCAAATTCGCAGGACGGAGGACGATGATGCATTAAGGGAGATGTATCACCAAATTCAGGAAATCATTTACGAAGAGCAACCGGTCATTTTGATGATGGCGCCTAAAGAAAGACTGGTCGTCAACAATCAATTTGATATACTGATAAGTGCTGTGCGTCCGGGCTATATTTTGCATACGGCGCGGAAAGCCGGGTAAAACAGCAGCTTATGAAGTCCTACCTACTAAGGCGAATACTACTTTTCATTCCTGCACTGTTGATTATCAGTTTGCTGGTGTTCGGATTGGGGCAAATCATGCCCGGTGATCCGGTAGAACGCCTTGCAGGACAAGTAGAGGACTTTACCGGTGCTGAACAGCACCATCGCCAATTAGAGCAATATCGACAGACGAGGAATCAGTTGGGCTTGAACCTTCCGGTGTTTTATTTTTCTGTTCTGCCGGCTGCTGTAAGCCCCGGGTTAAGGGAAATTCCTCTTGAAAGAGACAGAAAAAGGCTGCGATTACTTATGCTGGAAAAAGGGCATGCCGAAAAAATAATAGCTTTTCATCGCATTTCCTCTGAATTCAGTCTTGCTACAGCTAAAAGTCAGGGCGCAGATTGTCCCGGCTCAACTGAGTTAAATGTACTATTGCGGCAGTTAGAAAATACGAGTCATACTAAAGACCTTAGCCGTTTAAGAGAATTATTAAGTGAGATGCATATTTCAGAGGATTGCGATCTGAGACTAGAATTCGATCAGCTTTTGAACTCGGTGAATGGACTTTTAGAAGTTGAAAAAGAAAGGGGTTTACTGAGGCCCGTTTTTTACTGGAATGGTACGCAAAACCGCTATCACCAGTGGATCAGTTCGGTTTTTTCCGGTGACTGGGGCAGGTCCATGAGAGATGGTCAGGAAGTAGGGAAAAAGATTATTCCCGCTCTGAAATACACCTTGGTCTTGTCGGTTTGGAGTATTCTGCTCACCTTTCTGATTGGGATTCCTGCCGGTATGTATTTAGCGGTAACAGAAAAAAAGTTTACCAAAAGGCTAATCAGAAACTTTCTGTATGCTTTGTATGCCATGCCTTTATTCTGGATGGCGACTCTGGCGATCATATTTTTTACCACCAATGAATACGGCAGCTGGACCAATATTTTTCCATCTTCTACGCAAATTATGATTCAGACTACTACAGGTCATTGGTTGTCATTTACCACATTGGGGTATTTGTTGTTGCCGGTGCTTTGTATGGCACTCAGCGGTGCTGCTTTTGTGGCAAGACAGATGGAGGAATCCGCTTTACGGGAAAAATACAAGGCTTACCTGAGCATGTCCTCCCTGAAGGGCAATTCAAGCCTGAGGACTATTTTTAAACATTGGTTGCCAAACGCCTTATTTCCTCTGATAACACTTTCTGCTGCGGTTTTACCATCACTCATTTCCGGCTCAGTAGTTATAGAGGTGATTTTTAATATACCCGGTATGGGTCGGCTGTTGTGGGATTCCATTTTTGCGCAGGACTGGAATACACTCATGGCTATACTTTTGCTTGGGGGATTTCTGACCATGCTCGGTCAGTTGCTTGCTGATATTTTTTATAAAAAAGCTGATCCGCGGGTGAAATATGATTGAGGCAATAAAAACAAAAAACTTCCGAAAGACTGATATTTCTGTCTTTTCGCTAAAAAGCATTCCGCTATGGATCCGGCTGGTGCTGCTGATATGGGTGTTTGCGGCTGTTTTTGCAGATCAATTGGCAAATGAATTGCCGCTTACTTGCAAAATTGACGGTGAAAGACATTTTCCTGCGATAGCTGAAAGCATTGCAAAAATCAGAGGAGATGCTTCTGTGCGTCTGAAATACCGGGGGAAAGCCGATCGCATGGAATCCATAGTCAGGACTCCGATTCCTTACAGCCCGCAGACTATAGATCGCAACAATACCGGCTTTGTGAGCCCTTTTGAAAACCAGAATATCACTGACTGGAGACAGAGACACTGGCTGGGAACTGATCGACTCGGTCGGGACATTATGGCGGGAATGGTTCACGGTGCGAGAGTGGCTTTTGTGGTGGGTATGTTAGCGGTGTTTTTTGCATTTATCATAGGCGTTCCACTCGGGGCTGCCGCAGGGTATTACGGAGATAGGGGTATTTTCCTAAGCGGGCTGGCACTGTTGCTGATGACTTTTCTTTTCCTGATGTGGATGTATTTATTTTATTTGCAAATGATGGGTGCGGCGGTTTCAGGATTTATTGTTTGGTTGCCATTCCTGTTGGCAGTTTTTCTGCCCTTTTTACTAAAAAAGTCTCAATTGGGTGCATTAGTCAACAAACTTCCCGGCTTCCTTTCGCGTTCTTTCCCCATTCCACTCGATTTGATATTGCTTCGTCTGATCGAAATTTTCCGTTCCCTGCCCAACTTGTTTATATTGCTTGCGCTTCTCGCCGTTTTCGGACAAACAGGTATGACGACCATAGCACTCATTCTGGCACTGCTGATGTGGCCTACCTTCGCGCGATATACCCGCGCTGAGTTTTTAAGTCTCAGAGAAAAAGAATTTGTCAGTGCTGCCCGCTTATTCAGAAAAAATGATTTCCGCATCATTTTTACTGATATTTTGCCCAATGCTAAAGCACCACTAATCGTCATCTCTGCATTCGGTATCAGTGCTGCCATACTCGCCGAATCCACCCTCTCCTTTCTCGGTCTTGGTCTCGGAATCGATCAGGTAAGCTGGGGCAGCATGCTCAGTGAAGCTAGAAGATATTTCCCTGCATGGTGGATGGCTGTTTTTCCAGGTCTTGCTATTTTTATCATCATTTATGCTTTGAATTCACTTGGGGATAAGGTAAGATGAGTTTTAGCTTCTAGCTTCTTGCGACTGGCTATTGGAGAAAGGTTAATGGGCGAAGTATATACCTACGACTCCAGGTTTTTCTAGCATTTTAGTATCAGCGAGAAAATATAAACTTTCACCCTGAATAGTCTGGAAGCCAAAGACCAGCTGCCAGTCGCCAGCTGCCAAAAGCCGCTTATATCTATAGTTTTGATCTGCTTATCTAAAAATACATTCTCATATTTACGAAATGTAATAATTTAGGAGAAAATTTTGATGGTTATGAAGACAACTCCTACTTTCAGCGAAACGCAGCGATTTGATCAATGGTGGGTCTGGGCAATCATACTGATTACCCCGACTTTTCTCTTGATTCTTTTGATTCGGGATTGGGATAGTTTCAATTTTGGAGCTTCTATGAGAGCTAAAGAATGGGTTTTTATCCTGATTTTTGTACTGATAGCAGCATCAATAATCTTTTTAAAGGTACTCAGACTTGAAACGCGAATTGATAAGGAAGGGGTCAAGGTCCGGTTTTTCCCAATTCACAGGACATTTCTTGAGTATCCCTGGAATAGGATTGAGGAAGCTTATGTAAGGAAGTATTCACCAATGATGGAATATGGTGGTTGGGGACTTCGCTTTTCACATAAAGGTACAGCTTACAATGTCAAAGGTAATATGGGCTTACAGCTAAAAATTGATCAGGGGGGTAGGACCCAAAAATTACTGATAGGTACTCAGAAAGCTGAGGAGCTTCAAAAAGTTTTGAATGCATTAGAGGTATAATCAGATCAACGTTCTAGTTTTCGGTAATCTGCTCTTACCCGAACTTCTACCACACGGGCTATATTATCCCGGACAACACTTGGAATGGTAATATCAAAATCAGCAACGGTTAGTTCAAAAACTGATTCACCATTTATTTTTCCATCTTTGACTACAAATTTTCCTTCTGCGACTACAGGCTGTTTAATTGATCTGATCTCCATTTCTCCCTCCACTACAAATGGATACTTACCATCAGTGGTAAAATCAATTTTTTCATGGTCTCTGATTTTTCCGACAAAATTGGCTCTTGGATGCAGGTGAGACTCCATAAAATTTTCATTAAAGTGCTCCTGCATCAGACTTTTTTCAAAAATAAAACCCCGAATCAAAACGGAGAATTCCATCTCTCCTGTTGAGGTATTATATACCGTGCTACCCCTGTTATTATGCGCTTCTATATCCTCCAAAGGAGCCTCAGAGAAAAAGCTGATTCTGCCCTCACGGCTAAAGTATATGTCCTGAGCATTCAGCTCTATCCCGAGTAATGCAACTATAACTCCAATTAAACAAAGATACTTCATCATAATAATTAGTTTTTGATCTCAATGACAACACATCGATTGATAATTACATCGTTTAAAAATCCTGTGCACACCCCCTGAACAACAATCTGATCACCCGGGTTCATA